>CAMLLJ010000127.1 GCA_946480845.1 uncultured Gemmatimonadota bacterium | reverse complement strand
GGGGGGGGGGGGTTCGAGTGGCCCCCTCCAACTACCCCCCGGCCGTGACCTCCCTGACCGCCCCGACCGTCCCGACCGTCCCGACCGTCACTCCAGTGACAACCCCCCGTCCACAACAATCGTCTGGCCCGTCACATGCCGCGCCGCATCGGAACACAGGAAAGTGATCACCTTCGCCACGTCCTCCGGCTCGGCGATGCGGCCGAGGACCGAGTGCCGGCGCGCGCGCTCGATGACCTCGGTCGGCAGCATCGCCATCCGCTCGGTGCGGATGAAGCCCGGGGCCACGGCGTTCACGTTCACGTTCGACGGCCCCAGCTCGACCGCGGCCGCGCGGGTGAGGCCCAGCAGCGCCGCCTTGCTCGCAGCGTAGTTGGTGACGCCGAAGCCCGGCCGGTCGGCCTGGTGGGCGCTCACGTTGACGATCTTGCCGTAGTGCTGGGTGCGGAAGTGCGGGGAGACGGCCCGGATGCAGTTGAAGGTGCCGGTGACGTTGGTCTCCATCACCTCGGCCCACGCGTGGTCCGACATGCGCCAGAGGGCGCCGTCGTTGGCGATGCCGGCGTTGTTGATGAGGAAGTGGAGCGAGCCGAAGCGGGCCCGGGCGTCGGCGATGAAGCGGTCCACGGCCGCGGGATCGCGGACGTCACAGCGGATGGCGAGGACGCTGACCCCCGCGGCCTTGAGCGAGGTCTCGGTGAGCAGCGCCTGTTCGCTCACGTCGCGGCCGGGAAGGTTGACGTAGCAGAAGGCGATGTTGCAGCCGAGCCGGGCGAACTCGTGCGCAATGGCGCGGCCGAGGCCGGTGGCACCCCCCGTCACCACGGCGACCTTGCCGGGGAACCCGGGCGCGATCTCCTGCGGCTTCGGCTCCGGCTCGATCACGGCCGAGCCGGACGGGCGGGAGGGCCGCGGCTCCCACTCGGGCTCGCCGCCGGAGCGCGAAAAGGGGGTTGGCATGGGAGTCCAACGTACGGCGGGAGTTGGGGTTGGGCAAGGCGAACCGGAATGCCGGCATCAGATGCCGCGAGGGGCGACGGCCGACCAGGCCAGTCCCGCGGCAAGCAATGCTCCGGCAGATGCGGCAAGGGCCGCCGGAGCGCCCTGCGACTGGTAGATCGCGCCGAAGGCAAGCGCCGCCGGCAGCGCAGCCAGGCCGGTGAGGGCGTGATACGCACCGAACCCCCTGCCGGAGCGGACTGGCGCGAGGCGCGCCACCAGCACACGCTCCGCCGACTCGGTAAGTCCCGCCGCCAGCCCGAACGCGAGGAACACCGCGATGGCCGCCGCCGGCGCCAGCGGCAGGGCCAGAGTTCCGATCACCCCCGCGGTGAGAACCGCGCCCGCGGCCACGGCGCTCCGCGGGCCCACGCGATCCACCAGCTGCCCGCCCGGGTAGCTCCCGGCGCTCCGCACCACGTGCAGCCCGCCCCAGACGAGCGGAATCACCGGAACCGCCACTCCGAGCTGCTGGAGCCGGAGCAGCATGAGCGCCTCCGGAAGCCTGGCGAGCGTGAGGGCCACCAGCGCACTGACCGGCGCCCAGAACACCCGGCCCGCGGCGTCCACCGGGCCGCCGGGCCGGAGGCCTTCCGCGGGGGCCGGCGCCCGGGTACTCACCCTCGAGCGCAGCAGGACTGCGAGCATGACGAACGCGATGATGCCCGGCGCGATACTCCACCCGATCACGTCCCGCACCGGCGTTCCGTGGGCCAGGAGCGCCCAGGCGGCGACGGAGCCCATCACGGCACCCAGGTGATCGGCGGCGCGATGGAAGCCGAACGCCCGCCCGCGGTCCTCCGGGACGGTGAGCTCCGTGATCAGCGCATCGCGTGGTGGCGTCCTCAGCCCCTTGCCCACCCGGTCCACGACGCGGAAGCCGATCACCTGCCACGCCGCGGAGCTCACCGCCATCAGCGGCCGCACCAGCACGGCGACCAGGTAACCCGCGAGGATCAGCGGCCGACGCCACCCCGGCCGGTCGGCGAGCGCCCCGCTCGACCACTTGATGGCCGCGGAGACCAGGTCGGCCGCGCCGTCGAGCGCGCCGAGCGCCAGCGCCCCACCACCCAGCCGCGAGACGAAAGCGGGGAGCAGCGGGTACACCATCTCGCTCGCGACGTCGTTGAAGAACGACACCGCGCCGAGTGCCCTGACCCCGGGCGGGACGCGGGCACGATCCGGGTCAGCCGCGATCGCGGGTTCCTCCCGCGTCCGGCGCGAACACCTCGAGCGCGCGTTCCATCACGGAGAAGGCGGCCGGCGTCGCGGCCCCGATTTCCCCATCCACGTCGATTTCCTGCGGCTCGCGCGTGGTGATCCTGACCTCCTTCGCCGACAGCGCGAGCACGTCCCGTTTCCGGCCCTGCCTGCCCTGCTTCAGCGCCGGCGCCAGCAGGATCATCCGCCACCTCGGCTGCGGACGGATCACGTAGAGGTCGAGCCGCCCGTCGTCGATCCGCGCGTCCTCCGCGACGGCGAGCCCGCTCCCGTAGTAGCGGCCGTTGCCCACGACGATCTGCACGGCCTTCCCTGCCAGCACTTTCCCTTCGTACGTGATTTCGGCGTGCAGGTCCGGGGGATTTCCCAGCGAGCGGAGCGCCGTGACCACATAGGCGAACGGGCCCCACCGCTTCTTGGCGTCGCCGGTCAGCTCCCCGGTGATGCGCACGCTGAGGCCCATGCTGGCGGTAGTGAGGAAGGCCCGGTCGTTGACGCGGCCGACGTCGATGCGGCGGGTGTGGCCGGCGGCAATCACGGCGCAGGCCTCATCGAGCTTTGCGGGGATGCCGAGGGTCCGGGCGAGGTTGTTGGCCGTCCCGAGGGGAAGGATCCCGAGCGGAAGTCCCGCCTCGAGCAGCCCCGGAAGGGCGGCGCTCATGGTGCCGTCGCCCCCGCCCACGATGACCAGGTCCACCTGGCCCTGATGGCGACGGATCCGCTCGGGGATGCCGTCCGGATCCGTCACGGTCTCCCGGGTAAGCCGGAAGCCGCCGCCCTCGAGCCGGGCGAGCTGGGCGTCGACCCCGTCGATCCCCTGGCGCGCCCGGGGATTGTGGGGGACAACCGCCCGGCGCCCCCCTCCGGGCGAGGGTATGTTTTCGGACATGGACACGCAGCTCCCTCCCCCGTTCCAGGAGAGCAATCTCTGGTCGACCCCGATCCGGGACCTCGGCCTCACCATCGAGGGAACCCGCCTCGAGCCGGTGGTGGCGGAATTCGAGCGGGAGCTCGAGGCGCGGGGCATCCGGAAGCTGCGCCCGCGCTACTACCTCTCGACGGAGTGGGGCGTGCCGTTCGAGACCGTCTCGATCGCCATCCCCTTCTACCTGGCCAGTGCCGAGCTGACGGCGATGCACGCCGAGCAGGTCGGGATGATCGAGGGCTTCGACCCCGAGGACATCCTGCGCTACCTGCGCCACGAGATGGGCCACGTGGTCAACTACGCCTACTGCCTCTACGACACCGAGGAGTGGGTGAAGCTCTTCGGGTCGATCACCCAGCCGTACGAGGAAGAATACACGCCGGAGCCGTTCAGCCGCCGTCACGTGCGTCACCTCCCCGGCTGGTACGCGCAGAAGCATCCCGATGAGGACTGGTCGGAGACGTTCGCGGTCTGGATGACGCCGGGGCTCGACTGGCGGGCGGAATACGGCGCCTGGCCCGTGGCGCGCGCCAAGCTCGGCTACTGCGACCGGATCATGGCCGAGCTGGCCGACCGCGACCCCGAGGTCACCGACGACGAGCTCGACGAGGACGTGGCCGAGATCGACTATTCGCTGGCCGATTTCTATGGCGACGGCGCGGAGTCGGCCGACGAGTTCCCGCCGGGGTTCGACGGCGCGATCCGCGCGATCTTCGATGACCTGTCCCGCGAGCCGGGCGGCCGCGAAGGGGTGGTCCCCGCGGCGGGCCTGTTCCAGCGGCTGGAGCGGGACCTGATGGCCAACGTCTTCCGCTGGACCGGGCACTTTCCCGAGCGGACCCGCCTGCTCGTGCGCCACCTTGCCGAGCGCGCGACGCAGCTCGAGCAGGGATATTCCGCCGCGCGCGAGCAGGCGGCGGAGGTCGCGGTCACGACGTTCGTCACGGCGCTGGCCATGAACCACATTCACCGCGGCAGCTACCTCCCGTAGGCACCGGAGCCGGCGATGCATCAGCAGGTGACCCTGGTACGCCCCGGCGAGCGCGCCGCGGACAGCCGCGGCATGTCGTCGTCGCTGCCGGCGGACCTGCTCGGCCAGGCGGCCGGCCGGCTCCGCTCCCTCGCCCTGCTCTACGCCTTCATCTTCTTCATGGCCGGGATCTTCCCGGCGCTGGTGTTCCCGGAGGACCGGGCCCGCCTCTTCACCACCTTCTGGTACGGCGGCACCAGCGTCGTCGCGATCGTCATGGCGCTGGTCGTCGCCTGGGTGGTGGGCAGCAGGCGATTCGCGCTCGGCACCGTCATGGCGATCGGGCTCGCGTTCGAAGTGCTGGGCAGCTACGGGATCGCGGTCGCCGAGTTCACCACCGGCGTGGACGTCGTCGATTCCGGCAGGGTCATGGGGCATTCGTGGGTGGCCGTGTGGACGGTGTTGTTCACCGTGGTCGTGCCCTCCACGCCCCGGCGGGCCGCGCTGGCGGCGCTCGCGTCCGTGAGCGCGGTCCCGGTCGTCATCGGGACGCTCATCGCCACGGGCGCCACGGACTTCCGCCCGCACCCGATGCAGTTCTTCTTCTGGCTGGTCTTCCCATACCTGCTGGTCGTTGGCATGGCGTACGTCGGCGCGCGGGTGGTGTACGGGCTGGGCCGGGCCGTGAAGGCCGCGCGCGAGCTGGGCGCCTATCAGCTCGAGGCGAAACTCGGCCAGGGCGGCATGGGCGAGGTCTGGCGCGCGAAGCACCGCATGCTGGCGCGCCCGGCGGCGATCAAGCTGATGCGCCGGCCGCTCGCCGGGCACGAGGGCAACGGGAACGACGACGCGATCCGCCGCTTCGAGCGCGAGGCGCAGGCCACGGCGCGGCTCCGCTCGCCGCATACGGTGGAGCTCTTCGACTTCGGGATCGCCGACGACGGCGCCTTCTACTACGTAATGGAGCTGCTGGACGGCCTCGACGCCGACTCGCTGGTCCGGCGTTTCGGCCCGGTGCCGGCCAATCGAGCCGTGCACCTGCTGCGCCAGGTCTGCCACTCGCTCTCCGAGGCGGAGTCGTGCGGCCTGGTGCATCGCGACATCAAGCCCGCCAACATCTTCCTCTGCCGGCTGGGCGAGGACTACGACTTCGTGAAGGTGCTCGACTTCGGCATCGTGAAGGCGTCGAGCGAGACCGAGGCCATTGTGCCCGTGCACACCCAGGAGCACGCCATCCACGGCACCCCTGCCTTCATGGCGCCGGAGCAGGCGCTGGGGAGCGCCGTGGACGGGCGCGCGGACCTCTATGCGACGGGGTGCGTCGCCTACTGGCTGCTGACGGGACAGTATGTGTTCACGTCGGACACGTCGGTGGGCCTGCTGGTCCAGCATGCGCAGTCGGCGCCGCCGCCGCCGTCCACCCGGACCGGCCAGGCGATTCCGGAGGCGCTCGACCGGCTCATCCTGTCCTGTCTCTCGAAGGACCCCGGCGCGCGCCCGCAGACAGCGCGCGAGCTGTCGGCGCGGCTGGCGGAGATCGATGCTGGCGGGGAATGGACCCAGGAGCGGGCGCGGGAGTGGTGGATGGCGGCCGGCGTGCCGGCCCACTAGTACCGCGGGTCGGGGCGCCCGCAGCTACCTGCCGTACCGCTCCAGCGCCGCCTCGACGATCCGCCCGATGAGGTCGTCGTACTCGATCCCCGCCGCGTGCGCCGCCATGGCGAACTCGGCGGTCTTCTCGAGGTAGCAGCTCGCGTTCACCTCGAGCACGTAGATCTCGCCGGTGCCGGTGAGGCGGAGGTCCACCCGGCCGTAGTCGCGCACGCGGAGGGCGCGATACGCGTCGATCGATACCTTCTGCAGCCGCGCGCGCAGCTCGCCCGGGATGTCGGCGATCACCGAGCGC
This sequence comes from uncultured Gemmatimonadota bacterium, assembly GCA_946480845.1. Next base: position 1,823 of record CAMLLJ010000127.1, on the reverse strand, counting down.
GTCCCCTTGTACTCCTTGCTCCCCTCGCTCCACTTCGCCTTGCTGTCGAGCACCTTGGGCTGCCCCTCGGGGAAGCCGGTGAAGTCCACCTCGACCGGCGGCAGCGCCAGCGGCTGGATGTTGCCGAGCACCCCGACGTAGAACTCGCGCCCCTCGATGTACTCCTCGGCGAGTGCCGAGTCCTCGACTTCCCGGTGGATGGCGCTCACCCGCTTCATCAGGGCGCCGGTGTCGTAGACCAGGGAGTTGGCGCCGATCCCGATGGACGAGTCGGCGCGCAGCGGCTTCACGAAGAGGGGCATCCGCAGGTTGCCGCCGGTCTCGAACTCGTCCGAGGTCCGCGAGAAGACCGCGTAGCGCGGATAGAGGATCCCCTCGTAGTCGAGGAGCTTCTTGCTGAGGCCCTTGTCCTGGCTCAGGTACAGCTCGCCGGGGCCGCTGCCGGTGTACTTGAGGCCCTGGGTGTCGAGGAGTGCGGCGATCAGCATGTCGCCGATCACGCTGTCGCCGAACATCTCGGCCATGTTGAAGACCAGCTCGGGCCGGCGGCGCGAGAGGCTCGCGATCAGCCGCTTCACGTCGCGGTAGATCGGGAGGATCGAGACCGAGTGGCCCAGTCGGCGCAGGGCGCGCGCCACCTGGGGGACCACCTCGTCGAGGTCGGCCGCGGTGACCTTCTCCTGCTCCACCGACGTCAGGATGGTGATCTTCATTCGTCGAGCCCCATGCCCCAGCGGGCGAGTGAGACGGGGAGTCCACCGTAGGAGAGCAGGTCGGCATGGAAGGCGCGCGCCTCGTAGCCGTCCCCCGCCCGGGCGCGGTAGGCGTCGCGGAGCAGGAGGATCTCGCGGCGCCCCACGGCGTACGAAAGCTGGTACGTGGGCATCGCGCAGTAGCGCCGCACCTCGGCCTCGGCGCTCCGGCGCTCCATCGGCATGCTGGCGATGAGCTCGTCCACCGCCTCGGCCGGGGCCAGCCCGCGCGTGTGCAGGCCCACGTCGAGCACGATGCGCGCGGCGCGCCAGAGCAGGCTCACCAGGTGGAAGAGCCGCGCCTCGGGCGTCCGGAAGAAGCCGCCCTCGTACATGAGGGTCTCGCCGTAGAGCGCCCAGCCCTCGACCGTCACCGGCGTCCACAGGTGCCGCCGCACCTCGGAGCGGAGGCCCTGCGCGCTGGTCATCTGCAGGTGGTGCCCCGGCAGCGCCTCGTGCGCCGCGAGCGACGGGATCTGGTGCACGCAGTGCGGCGCCGCCTTTCTGACCGCCGCAGCGCCGTTGGGCACGGTGACGTAGAAGAGCCCGGGCCCGCCCAGCTCGACCGGCGGTTGTGCGTAGGCCGCGAACGGCACCAGCGACGCAAGGAACGACGGCGTCGGCACCACGTCGAGCGGCACCGTCGGCAGCGGGGCGAGGCCGGTCTCGTCGAGAAAGCCGCGGGCCCGCTCGACCTCGTCGCGATAGGCCGCGAGCACGTCGCCGGCGGGCGCGTCGGTCATGAGCCGCTCGACGACTTCCCGCCACGGGCGCGTCGGATCCACCTCGCGGGCCGCCGCCTCGACCGCCGCCCTGGTCTCCTCGACCAGGTGCATCCCGTAGCGCCACAGCTCCCCTGCCCCGCCCCGCAGCGCATGCTCGTGATGCAACCGCCGCGCGAACTGCTCCTCCCCCACCGCAAACGCGTGCGGATCATCGCTCGGCAGGATCTCCGACCCCAGCGCCCGCCCGAACCGCGTCAGCGCCTCGAGCGCCCCCCGCGCCGCCGCATTCAGCTCCTCCGCCAGCTCCGGCGCCGCAGCCCCGAAGACGCCGGCGGCCTGGGCGATC
>CAMLLJ010000126.1 GCA_946480845.1 uncultured Gemmatimonadota bacterium | reverse complement strand
GTCATCCCCCACACGACCCCGCCCGGCACCACGTACGCCGGGTACCGCCGGGTTCCGCCGGCGACTTCGATAGGGATCACCTGCCGGACTGACGGGTCGGCAAGGTGGGCGAGCTCGAGCCAGAGGGTGTCGGCTACTTCGTCGTTCGGTGCGAGGGTCGGGCGGGAGGGGACGCGGAATACGTAGGGACGGACTGCCACTGGCGGGAGCACCGGGGTCCGCGGGGCGACGTCGTCGAGCGCGCCCAGCAGCCACTCCTGGCGAAGCGCGATGCCGACTTCCTCGGCCGTCTCGCGTATCGCCGTGGCAATGAGATCGCGATCGCCCGGCTCGGCACGGCCGCCGGGAAGCGCCATGTGACCGGACCAGGGATCCCCCTCGCGGTGGGCACGGCGGATGAGCAGGATGGAATCGGGATCGGGCGCCACGATGATGGCGACGGCCGCCCAGTAGAGGCCCGGCTCGTCCACGGCGATCGGCACGGACGCCGCGAGCCGCCGGGCGATCGGGTCCCGCGTCCCGCTCACGCCAGGGTCCGGGCGAGGAGCCGGACGGTCTCGTCGAAGACCTCTTCCACCGCAGGGACCGGTGGGTTCCACGGATGCGCCGCACCGAAGGTATGGCCGGCGCCGGGCACGACGAGCAGGCGGGTGCTCTCCCGCCCGCTCGCCTCGGCGAGCCGCTCCCCTTCCTCCACCGGCACCGACTCGTCCGCGCTCCCGTGGATGATCAGCCACGGTACCTCGATGCGCTTCGCCGCGGCGCGGATGTCGAGCGCAGCGGCGTTCGCCTCGATGTCATCGAGGATGTCGGTGCGAACGGGAATGACCAGCCCGGTGCGCGCGTTCACCACGTCGAGCGTGCCGCTCGCGCGCCAGGCGCGTGTCGTCGCGAGGTCCCAGCGCTCCACCGTCCCGATCGCGGCCCAGGTGGCCAGCGCGCGCACCTGCCCGTCCCGTGCCGCATGCAGGATGGCGATGCCGCCGCCGCGCGAGTGCCCCACCAGCCCGAGCGACGACGGCGGGGCGACGCCGAGGCGGCCGCCGAGCAGCGCCGCCGCGACGACGCCGAGGTCGTGCAGCTCGGCGGAATAGGTGTCGCGCGCGAAGCGGTCGGGAAGCGTGGTCTCGCCCGCCGCATCGACGCCGCTGCCGCTCATGTTGAACGACACCGCCGTCACGCCGGCCCGGGCCAGCCGCTCGGCGAAGGGCGGGAACATCCCCCAGTCCTTGAAGCCCTTGAAGCCGTGCACCACCATGACGGCCGGCCGCGGCGTCGTACGGCCGGCCGACCTCACGTCGATGAACAGCTCGCCAAGGGCCCCGTCGAGCAGATGGGTTGAAAGCGTCGCCGTCGCCATGCCGAACGCTAATCCGTGCAGCGGAATCCGGCAGCCCTCCGCATCAGTGCGGAGTTGACAGTCGGCATCGAAATCCTATAGAATCGTTCGAGTATTCTATGATAACGATTCTCAACTAGATTCGTCCGCGGTCCCGACGACCGCAACTCCCCTTTCTTCCGGGACATACGTAATGCGATGGAACACGGTGTGGGTGGTCGCCCTCTTCGCCCCGCTGCCGCTCGCCGCGCAGGAATCCACTCTACCAGACAGCACTCGCCGTCCCGTCCAGCTCGATGAGATCATCGTCACCGCCGACCGCATGCCGGGGCGGGCTTCCGATGCCTCCGCCACGGTGCGCACGGTCGGCCGCGACCAGATCGAGCGGCGGGCCCCGGTGGACCTGACGACGCTGCTGCGCGACGTGCCCGGCGTGCAGATCGACCCGGTGGTCGGTTCCGGTGCCGGCGTGGTGCTCCAGGGCCTGGGCTCCGAGCGCGTCCTGGTGCTGCTCGACGGCGCGCCGCTCGCCGGCCGGATCAGCGGCCAGTTCGACCTGACGCGGGTGAGCCCGTCGCAGGTGGAGCGGGTGGAGATCGTCGAGGGCCCGCAGTCCACGCTCTACGGCTCGTCCGCGCTCGGCGGCGTGATCAACCTCCGCACCCGCACCGATGCGGCGCCCCGGCTCGAGCTGGGCACGCAGATCGGCTCGCACGGCCAGCGCGATTTCCGCGGCCGCACGAGCGGCCGGCTCGGCGCGGTCTCCGGCGGGTTCGATCTCGGGCGCCGCACCGTCGAGATCGCGCCCGGGCGCGCGGCCGAATCGGTCGGCGATGCGGACCGGTGGGACGCCATGGCGCGCATCGCGGCGCCGATCGGGCAGGGCCGCGTCGAGGCGCGGGTCCTTGGCATCGAGGAGGAGCAGTCGTACCAGGCGGCTTCGGCGACCGGCAGCACCACGAACTTCAACGACAACCGCCAGGTGGACGGGCTGGTCACCGCGGCGCTCGACCGCGACGGCGCGACCGAGCTGCGGCTCCACGGCAGCTTCTATCGCCACAGCTTCGTCCGTTCGCCAAGCGCGCGGCGCGAGGACGGCACGGAGGAGCTCGACCGGCAGCGGGTCGTGGACGTCGAGGGGATCCGGCGCGGGCGCGCCGGGATGCACCGCTGGCTCGCCGGCGCCAAGCTGGAGCGCGAGTGGCTGGAGAGCGACCGGATCGTCGGCGGTGAGCGCGGCGCCTGGACCGGCGCGGCCTTCGGCAGCGCCGACTGGGCCGTGGCGCCCTGGCTCCGCGCCACGACCGGCCTCCGGCTCACCAGCGGTGAGGTCTGGGGCACCGACCTGGCGCCCAGGGTGGCGCTGTCGGCGTACGGACCTGAGAGCGTGTACCTGAAGCTGGGCGGCGCGCGCGGCTTCCGGGCGCCGTCGTTCAAGGAGCAGTACACCAGCTTCACCAACACCGCCGGTGCCACCTACACGGTGCTCGGCAACGTGGACCTCTCCCCCGAGTACTCGTGGAACGCGAGCGCCGAGGTGGGGCGCAGCGCGGGCGGCCTGCACGTGTACGCGCGCGGCTTCCGGAACTGGCTGCGCGACTTCATCGAGACCGAGCTGGTGGATCCCGCCACCAGCACCTTCCGCTACCAGAACGTGAGCCGCGCGCGCACGGCGGGCCTGGAGGCCGGCGGCGCCGTGACTCGCGGCATCGTGAGCGTCCGCGCGTCCCACGCGTGGCTCGACAGCGAGGACGAGTCGAACGGCGAGCCGCTGCTGGGCCGCGCGGCGCACATGACCCGCGGGGCCACCGCGATCGAGTCGGGCCGGGCCACGCTTGCGGGCGAGGTGGTGCACACGAGCAGCGTGGCGCTCCGGCGCACGGCGCAGGGCACCTCGTACCAGGGCGCCTACACACGGATCAACCTCTCGGGCGGCGTCACCGTCGCCGGCGACGCGCGCATCACCCTGGGCGTGGACAACGTCGCCGACACCCGCCCCTCCGGTGCCGCGACGGACCTGGGCCGCCGCTGGTTCGGCGGGCTGTCGTGGGGGATCGGCTGGTGAGGCGCGTGATGCTCGCCGCGGCGCTGCTCCTCGCGCTGCCCGCCGCGGGTCATGCCCAGCAGGGCCTGCTGCTGGTCGCCCACGGCGCCGGGCACGAATGGAACGCGCGGGTGCGCGCGACGCTGGCGCAGGTGCGCTGGGCCCGCGGCCCCGCCGGGGTGGCGTTCCTCATGGGCGAGGAAGCGGACAGCGCGGGATGGGACGTTGCCGTCGCCCGGCTGGTGCGGGAGGGTGCAACGGAGATCGTGGTGGTGCCGCTCATGGTCTCGAGCCACGGAAGCCACTACCGCCAGATCCGCTACTACGCCGGCGAGCTCGACTCGCTCCCGCCGGAGCTCGCGGCCCACGACCACCGCCCGGCGCACGCGGCGCCCCCGGTGCCGATGCCGGTCACCGCGGCGCTCGACGCCGCGCCTGAGCTCGCGGAGGCGCTCGCTGGACGCTGGTCCGAGCTCGACGCGCGCGACCGCAACCGGCCGCTCCTGCTCGTGGCACACGGGCCGAACAGCGCGGGGGACGCGGAGCGCTGGATCGCCGACATCTCGGCGGTGAGCGAAGGGCTGAAGCAGGCGACCGGCCGCGAGCTCCACGTCGCCCTGCTCCGCGACGACGCGCCCGCCGCCGTGCGCGCCGCGGCCGTCCAGGCGATGCGCGACTCGGTGCTGGCCATGGCCGCCCGCGCCGGCGACTCGGTGGTGGCGATGCCGGTGATGATCTCCTCGGGCGCGATCACCCGCACCAAGATCCCCCGCGACCTCGCCGACCTGCCGCTCCGCTATCGCGCGGAGCCGCTGGCGCCGCACGCGGCGCTGGCACGCTGGATCGAGCGGAGTGCGGCGCTCGCGGTCGCGGTGAAGTAGGGCTCAGGCGACGGCGGGCGCCAGCAGCTCCACCTCGCCCGCCGTGGCGTCGAGCCGCGCGCGGACGCCGATCGGCATGGTCCACTGGTCCTCGACGTGGCCGATGGGAAATCCGTGCGCCACGGGAACGCCGAGCGGCTCGAGATAGGTCGCGAGCACCTGGTCGAACCCGAGCGCGCCGTCGGCACCGCGCCGCCCCAGCTCCGTGAAGCGGCCGACGATCACGCCGGCCAGGCGGTCGAGCGCACCGGCGAGGCGCAGGTGCGAGAGCATCCGGTCCACGCGGTACACCTCTTCACCGACGTCCTCGATGAAGAGCAGCGCCCCGTCGAGATCGGGCATGAACGGCGTCCCGACGAGGCACTGGAGCAGGGAGAGGTTGCCCCCCTGCAGCACGCCCTCCGCGACGCCGCCGCGCAGGGTCATGATGCGGTGCGTGGTGGGGACCAGCACGGCGCCGGGCTGCGGCAGCCGGCCGAGCGGGCCGCTGCCGGCGCCCATCAGGACGCGCTCGAAATGCGCGCGCGTGAAGGCCGTCATCGAGTGGCGCGCGACGGGGCCATGGAAGGTGACGACGCCAGTCCGCTGGTGCAGGGCCGCCAGCAGGACGGTGATGTCGGAGAACCCGATCACCGGCCTGGGACGGCGCGAGAAGCCCTCGAAGTCCACGCCGGCGAGGATGCGCGTCATGCCGTACCCGCCGCGGATGCACCAGACGGCGTCGATCGCGGGATCGGTCAGCGCCGCGTTGAGGTCGGCCAGGCGCTCGGCGTCGGTGCCGGCGAGATAGCCGTGATGGCCGCCGGCATGGCGCCCCAGTACGGGGTCGAAGCCGAGCAGCCGGGCCAGCTCCTCGGCGCGGTCCAGGTCGTCGCGTTCGAGGAGCGGGCCGGCGGGCGCCACCAGCGCCACGCGGCTTCCCGGTGCCAGGCGGGGAGGCAGGCGGGCGGGCTTCGCTTTTGTCGTCGCGTCCACTTATCTATTCGACTCCATCAACAGGGAGAACGGCCGTGCGCGCTTCGCCGCCCGCGTTGCTCGCCGCCGCTCGTGTGATCGCGGAATCGCGCGATGAAATGGTGGCTCAGTGGCTGGACCGCCTGGGCGACCGTGTCGCTGCAAGCCCCACGATAGCGCGTCGGACGGTGGAGCGGGAGTTCCGGCTCATCATCGACGTGCTCGCGGAGATGGTGGGCCCGCTCCGGCGGGAAGCGCGCGTCGTGTGGCAGGACCTCTGCCGCCACTACGGCCATACCGCCTCGGCGCGCGGGCTTGCCGCCGGCGAGGTCGTCGAGGAGCTGCTCCAGCTCCGCGACCTGATGACCCGCCAGCTGGCGCCCGTCGTGGCCGCGATGCGCGCGCGCCAGGGACTGGCGATCATGCTCCGGCTCAACCGGGTCCTCGACCACGGCGTCGCCGTCGCCGTGGTGGGCTATACCGACGCGCTGGTGGCCGGACTCCTCGGCCAGAACGGCGTGCCCCAGTCCGCGGTGGATTCCGCGGAGATCGAGCGCCAGCTCGATACCCTCGAGGCGGCCCTCGCGGTCGTCTCGCGCGTTCCGTAGGGCCATACCCCAGTGTCCATCCGGGAGCTGCTGCTCGCGCTGCCCTGGGCAGCGCCCTTCCTGGCGTTCCTCCGGCTCGCCCGGCGCACGCCGAGCCTCGCCGGCTTTCCGCCGGCGAGCGACGGGCCCCCGCTCAGCGTGATCGTGCCGGCGCGCAACGAGGCGCGCGTGATCGAGACCGTGGTCCGCACCGTGCTCGCGTCGGCGTACCCGCGCCTGGAGCTGATCGTGGTCGACGACCGCTCCACCGACGCCACCGCCGGGATCGTCGAGCGTATGGCCCGTGAGGATGGCCGGCTCCGGCTGGTGCACGGAGCCGAGCTGCCGGCCGGCTGGTACGGGAAGCCGTGGGCCTGCGTGCAGGGCGCGCGCGCCGCGACCGGCGACCTCCTCCTCTTCACCGACGCCGACACCCGGCATACGCCGGAGCTGATCCCGCGCGCCGTGGCGGCGCTCCTCGCGCGGCGCGAGGGCCTGGTGACGGTGGCGCCGCTGCAGCGTTGCGTGTCGTTCTGGGAGCGCGTCGTGATGCCGCAGGTCTGGCTGCTGCTCGGCGTGCGCTACCATCCGCTCGCCGTGAACCGCGCCCGGCGGCCGAGGGACGTCATCGCCAACGGCCAGTTCATCCTCACCACGCGCGAGGCCTACGACGCGGTCGGCACCCACGAGGTGGTCCGGCACGAGGTGGCGGAGGACCTGGCGCTGGCGCAGGCGTACCATGCGCGCGGGCGCCGGGTGTTCTTCGCCTTCGCCTTCGACCTGATGGAAACGCGGATGTACGAGAACCTGCCGCACATCGTCGAGGGGTGGTCGAAGAACCTCTACCTCGGCGGGCGGCGGTCGTTTCCGGACGAGCCGCTCCTGCGCGCGCTGGTGCCGCTCGCCCTCGCGGGGACGATGGTGTTCTGGCTGGTGCCGCCGGTGGTGCTGCCGCTCGCGCTCGCCGGCGTGGTGAGCGCCGCCCTCGCGGCGCCCGCCGCGATCGCCGTGGCGCTCTCCGCCGCATTCTGGATGTCCGTCTGCGCCGACATGCGCATCCCGGCGCCATACGGGCTCGCCTATCCCGCCGGAGCGGCGGTGGTCCTCTACATCATTGCCCGCTCCACCTGGCGGGGCGCCCGGCAGGTCGAGTGGAAGGGCCGGGTCTACGACACTACGCCGGACCGTCCAGGACCTCGCGCACCTTGAGCGCCAGCTCCTCGGCGGTCCACGGCTTGAGCAGCAGCGCCGGTGCTCCCTCCTCGCCCAGCCCCTCCACCATGCGCCCGCCGTACCCCGTCGAGAACAGGAACCGCACGGTATTGCCCCGGCCACGCAGCGCATCGTAGAGCGAGCGGCCGTCGCGCTGCGGCATCATGATGTCCGACAGCACGAGATCCACCTGGCGCTGCGACTCGCCCAGCATGGCCAGCGCCTCCTCCCCGTTCTCCGCGCACAGCACCGTATAGCCCAGCCGCTCCAGGATCCTGCTGCCGGCGAGGCGGAGCGAGGGCTCGTCCTCGACCAGGAGGATGGTCTCCGTTCCCGCCGGCATGGCGCGCCGGACGTCGCTCGACGCACCGGGCGCGGAGTGGCCCGGGCCGGCAGGAAGCCGCACGATGACCGTGGTGCCCGTTCCGGGCGTGCTCTCGACCCGGACACTGCCATCCTGCTGCCGGACCAGCCCGTACACCATGGCCATGCCCAGGCCGCTGCCGAGTGGCGGGGGCTTGGTGGTGAAGAACGGGTCGAACACGCGGGCAACCACTTCGGGTGGCATGCCGTGGCCCGTGTCGCTCACGGTCACGCTGCCCCAGGCGCCGGACGCATCGTCCGCGGGGGACTCGTCCACCGAGACGGTCAGCGTGCCGCCGTCGGGCATGGCGTCGCGGGCGTTGGTGGCGAGGTTCATCAATATCTGCTCGAGCGCGTTGCGGTCGGCGCGCACGATGACGCCGGAGGAGGGGCCGGCGCGCTCGATGGCGATGTTGGTGGGCAGCAGCCGGCGCAGCGTCTCGACGACTTCCTCGACGGCGGCCGCGAGGTCGAGCGGCGCGATGTCCAGCGACGACTGCCGGCTGAAGCCGAGCAGCTTGCGGATCATCTCCGCCCCGCGTGCCGCGGCGCGGCGGATCTCGGCCAGCTCGGGCGCGATGCCGGGCCGCTGGCCGGCCAGCTCCTCGCGGACCAGGTCGGTGTTGGCCATGACGACGCCGAGCACGTTGTTGAGGTCGTGCGCGATGCCGCCGGTGAGCTGGCCGACGGCCTCCATCTTCTGCGCCTGGC
>CAMLLJ010000125.1 GCA_946480845.1 uncultured Gemmatimonadota bacterium | reverse complement strand
TGGTGCCGGGGGTGTGGGCCGGTGCACACGGAATGAATTCCGTTCCATCTCTTTGGTAGGATGCGGGCAATGGGCACCCCCTGGTTGCCGATTTGCCGCCCGGGCGGGCCCGGCCCCCCGGGCCGCGCGGCCCTGGAGATCCCTGAACCCGGAATGATTCGATGATGCTGCTCCGGCACCTGCTGGCCGTCGCCCTGCTGCCGTTCACCGCCGCCGTCCTGGTTCCAGTGTGGCTGGCGCGCCGGGGCGGACTCGATTTCGGGCGGGGCCCGGGACCCGGGGCGATCGCGGCGCAGGCGGCCGGGCTGGTGCTGATCGGCGTCGGGGTGGCACTGTTCGCAGCCACGCTGCGCCGGTTCGCCGGTGAAGGCCAGGGGACGCTCGCTCCATGGGACCCGCCCAGGCGTCTCGTGGTGCGCGGTCCCTATCGCTACGTGCGCAATCCGATGATTTCCGGCGTCCTCATGGTGCTCGCGGGCGAGGCGCTGGTGCTGCTGTCGCGCTCACACCTGCTGTGGGCGCTGGTCTTCTTCGTCGTCAACGCGCTCTACATCCCGCTGGTCGAGGAGCCGATGCTGGCGAGTCGCTTCGGAGCGAGCTATAACGAGTATTGCCGGCACGTGCCGAGGCTGGTGCCTCGGTTGAGGCCATGGGAACAGGGCGAACCGGGAATCCGGGGCGAGCGATGATCAAGAAATCCCTACGGAAGGCGCGGCCGGCGACGGTGGCCGGGTACATCGAAGCCGCAGCGAGGGAGGCACGGCCGAAGCTCCGCTCGATGCGCGCCACCATCCGCAAGGCGGCGCCAGGGGCCACGGAGAGCCTCAAGTGGGGGATGCCCTCGGTCTCGTACCGGCGGGTGCTGGTCGTCTATGCCGCCTTCCGGAACCACATCGGCTTCTATCCGACGCCGTCGGCGATCAAGGCGTTCGCGAAGGAGCTCAAGCCCTACAAGTCGGCGAGCGGATCGGTCCAGTTCCCGCTCGACGAGCCGCTGCCGCTGGCGCTGGTCCGGCGGATCACGCAGTTCCGCGTGCGCGAGAGCCGGGAGAAGGACGCGAAATGGAAAATGCCATGACCATGCGCAAGATGACCCCGTTCCTCTGGTTCCAGGGCAACGTCGGCGAGGCGATGGCCCTCTACTGCTCGGTCTTCCCGTCCGCCAGGGTGGTGAGCACGATGCCGGGCCCCGACGGGAAGGTGATGAGCGCGACGTTCGAGCTGGACGGCAACCAGTTCATCGCCTACGGCGGCGGCCCGCACCTCCAGCTCACGCCCGCGGTGTCCATGTGCATCAACTGCGAGACGCAGGCGGAGATCGACCGGATCTGGGAGAAGCTGACCGACGGCGGGACGGAGAGTCAGTGCGGCTGGCTGGTGGACCGGTTCGGGCTCTCGTGGCAGGTGATCCCGGCGATCCTGCCGACGCTCATGGGCGACGCCGACCGCGAGAAGGCGGGACGGACGCTCAAGGCGATGCTGCAGATGAAGAAGTTCGACATCGCGGCGCTGGAGCGGGCGCACGCGGGAAGCTGAGCAGGCAGGTGGCAGGCGGCGTCAGGCCGCGTGCCACCCCTTATCCGCCAGCAGCTCCTTCACCAGGTCTTCACTCGTGTGATTCGCCGCCTCGGCGGCGAAGTTGGTCACGATCCGGTGGCGCAGCACCGACGGCGCGACCGTCCGCACGTCCTCCAGGTCCGCCATCGGCCGCCCGGCCATGGCCGCCCTCGCCTTTGCTGCCAGCACCAGGTACTGCGATGCGCGCGGCCCCGCGCCCCAGTCCACGTACTCCTTCACGACGGCCGGCGCATCGCCCTCGTTCGGCCGGGTCATCCGCGCCAGCGTCACCGCCGACCGGATCAGCCCCTTCGACACCGGGATCCGCCGCACCAGCGCCTGCATCGCCCGCACCGTCTCGGCATCGAGCGCCGACGACACCGCATCGCGCGGGGCGCCGGTGGTCTGCTCCACGATCGCCTCTTCCTCGCTTCGCGTCGGGTAGCCGATCCGGAGCTCCAGCATGAACCGGTCGAGCTGCGCCTCGGGCAGCGGGTAGGTGCCCTCCTGCTCGATCGGGTTCTGCGTCGCCAGCACGAAGAAGGGGCTGGGCAGGTCGTAGGTGGTGCCGCCCGCGGTCACCCGGTGCTCCTGCATCGCCTGGAGCAGGGCTGCCTGGGTCTTGGGCGGCGTCCGGTTGATTTCGTCGGCCAGGAGGACATTGGCGAAGATCGGCCCGTGCACGAAGCGGAAGGCGCGTCGGCCGGTGGTCAGGTCCTCCTCGATGATCTCGGTCCCGGTGATGTCGCTCGGCATCAGGTCGGGCGTGAACTGCACCCGGTTGAAGGAGAGTTGCAGCGCCTCGGCGACGGTCTGGACCATCAGCGTCTTGGCGAGACCGGGGACACCGATCAGAAGGGCATGCCCGCCCGCCAGAATGGCGGTCAGGATCCCGTCAACCGCCTCCTCCTGGCCGACGATCCGGCGGGCCACCTGCGTCCTGAGGGCGGTGACGGCGCCCTGGAGGCGCTGGAGCTGGCGGACGTCGTCGTGCGGGGCGGTTTCCATTACGGTCATTGGAGCCTGTGGACGGAGTCAAGGAACGGTACGCCGGACCGCGCGAATAAGTTGCGCGACAAGGGGTAACCTACCCACCACGGCACGCCTCTGCCTAGCTTGCGAAAAATTTCACAAGCGGGTAGATTCGGCGGCCAATAGAGAGAGGCAGGCGGCAGGGATGCGGACGGATCGGCGGTCCGGCGGGACGGCGGAGCGGCGGGACGGCGGGACGGCCGAAGCGTACCGCTACGCGTCACTCGGGATGACGTTCGCCGCCGGTATCCTGGTCTTCATGGCCATCGGATACGGGCTCGACCGCTGGCTGGGAACGCTGCCGTTTGGAACGATCACGGGGACGGTGCTGGGGGCGGTGCTCGGATTCCTGAGCGTCTACCGGAGGGTGATCGGGGAGGGGCAGGGGGCGAGCGGCAGAGGGCGCCGGGGGGAAGGGTGAGCGTGGCCCTCGTTGCGGGGCTGCTCCTGACCGGGGTGGTCACGACGATCCTCCACTTCGCCTTCGGGCATGCGGCCATGCTCCCCGCCGCTGTCTTCGGTCTCCTCGCCACCGCGATCCAGGTCGTGGCGAGCCGGGCGCGCGAGCGCGCCGGCTCGGGCGGGTTCGACCGGTCGGTGCAGGCGTTCGCGGCCGGGTTCGGGCTCCGGCTCCTGGGCGTGGTCCTGATGACGGTGGCCATCGTGGCGCGGCGAGACCTCTTTCCCCCGCTGCCGACGGCCTTGGGCTTTCTGGGCGTGACGATTCCGCTGCTGTTCATGGAGATACGGCCGGCGCGATGATTCAGGAACATTCCGAGCAGCTCAACATCGGCGAGATGGTCCTCCACCACACGGCGGACGCGTGGACCATCGACTTCGCGCCGTTCGGGGCGATCCACCTGCCGCGCTGGCCCGACGTGCACCTGGGTCCGCTCACGCTGAACCTCTCGCCCACCAAGCATGTGGTCTTCATGCTGCTGGCGGCGCTGCTGGTCTTCCTCACCATGTGGATCGGCGGACGCTCGATCGACCGCCGCCGCCGCGAGGGCAAGGCGCCGAAGGGGTTCGGCAACACCGTCGAGGCGATGGTCCTCTACGTGCGGAACGAGATCGCCATCGCCAACATCGGGCACGACGGGGCGAAGTTCGCGCCGTTCATCCTGACGATCTTCTTCTTCGTCCTCTACGCCAACCTGCTCGGCCTGCTTCCGTGGGGCGCGTCGGCCACCGGCAACCTCGCGGTCACCGGGGCGCTCGCGGTCATGGTGTTCCTCACGGTCGAGATCGGCGGGATGCTGAAGCTCGGGCCGAAGGGCTACATGCGCACGCTCTTCCCGCAGCTGCCGGGGCTCGGCGGCGCCGGCGGGGCGATCATGTCGGTGGCGATGTTCCCGATCGAGGTCGTCGGCAAGCTGGTCAAGCCGTTCGCGCTCGCCGTCCGTCTCTTCGGCAACATGACGGCGGGGCACTTCGTGATCCTGTCACTGTTCGGGATCATCTTCCTGTTCGGGCACCTCTACGTCTGGAACTTCGGGATCGGCCTGGTCACGGCGACGCTGGTGACGGGGATCATGATGCTGGAGCTCATTGTGGCATTACTCCAGGCGTACGTCTTTGCGCTGCTGTCAGCCGTGTTTATCGGGCTGATGCAGCATGAGCATTAGACGGTCAGGACGGTCAGGACGGTCAGGACGGTCAGGACGGTCGGGAGGGGGTCGGGACGGTCGGGTTTTGCAGGGAGGGTGTTGGGGCGCCATGACCCAATGTCCTGGTAGCCGGTCGGATGGCCGGCGAAGCTCGCTGCCTACGGGCGCCGGCGGGCACTTCGGAGACGGCGCGCTGGAGACGCGGCGGGGACGAAGGTGGCGCAACTGAGGGTTCATCTCCGCCAATCCCAGGGGTGAGGACATGCTGAATCTGCTCATGCTGGTGCAGGACGTCGCGGCGGCCAGCGCCGAAGTGGCCAAGAACACCAACGCCCTGCTCGGCGCCGGCATCGGCATCGGGCTCGCGGTGCTGGGCGCCGGCATCGGCCTCGGCCGCATCGGCGGCTCGGCGGCGGAAGCGATCGCGCGGCAGCCCGAGGCGGCCGGCGACATCCGCGGCGCGGCGCTGCTCATCGCGGTGCTCCTCGAGGGCGCCACGATCATCGCGCTCGTGTTCGCGCTGCTCTTCAAGCTGATGTAACGGACTGACGATGCCAACGCTGCTCGCACTTCTCGCGGCCCCCGAGGCCGGGGCGCCCCTGTCGCCCTTCGAGGTCAATTTCGGCCTCTTCTTCTGGACCTGGGCGGTCTTCATCGCGCTCTTCTTCATCCTGAAGAAGTTCGCATGGCCCTCGATCCTGCGGGCCACCGAGGAGCGCGAGCAGGCCATCGAGCGCCAGCTGCTCGAGGCGGAACGGATGAACACCGAAGCGAAGCAGTCGCTCGAGGAGAACAAGCGCCTGCTTGCCGAGACCAAGGCCTCGGTGCACCAGATGATGGCCGAGGGGAAGGCGATGGGCGAGAAGGAGCGCGCCGCGGCCCTGGAGAAGACGAAGCACGAGCAGGAGGAGCTGCTGGCCCGCGCCCGCCGGGAGATCCAGGCGGAGCGCGAGCGCGCGGTGGCCGACCTCCGGCGCGAGACGGTCGAGCTCTCGCTCGCCGCCGCGGCCAAGCTGATCGGCCAGCGGTTCGAGACCGACGCCGACCGCGCGCTGGTGATGGAGTACCTCGGCACGCTGGGGCGGCAGAATTGAGCTCGGCCGCCACGATCGCGCGCAATTATGCGGAGGTGCTCTTCGAGCTGGGCGAGAAGAGCCGCCGCACGGCCGACTACGCCGAGCTGATCGACGCGGTCGGCGCGGCGGTGGCGATGTCGCCCGAGGTGCAGGCGGTGCTGGTCTCGCCCCGGGTGCCCAGGGCCGCGAAGTCGCGCCTCCTCGCCTCGGCGCTCAAGGACACGCCGCGGGAGTTCGTGCTGTTCCTCCAGGCCGTGGTCGAGCGGGGCCGGCAGGGACTGCTCGAGGAGATCGCGCGGGAGTACTCGGCGCTGGTGGACATCAAGCTCAACCGGGTGCGCGCCGCGGTGACCCTCGCGCACGAGCCCGACGACGCGCTCAGGAAGCAGATCGCCAGGTCGCTCACCGAGGCGCTGGGCAAGGAAGTGATCCCGGCCTTCGTCACCGACCCCAACATCCTGGGCGGGACCATCGTGCGGGTCGGCGAGCGGATCTACGACGGCTCGGTGCGGCGGCGCATGGCCCGGCTCAAGCGGGCGCTGCTCACGCGATAGCAGACGGCCGGCGCGCCCGCGCCGGCATCGCACAGCGGGGTGGTCGGCTATCTTTCGGCAGACCCCAACTGTGAGCACGATGACGTTCGCATTCAGGCACGACCTCACCACCATATTCGAGTGGACTTCCCGCTTCGCCCCGGCGCCCTGACCGACCGCCGCGGGCTGTTCCGGCAGGGACTCGGCCGCTGGATCGAGGGCCTGGTCGAGCGGACCGAGGAGCGCGTGGTGACGCGGCGCTACCTGCGCCCGCCCGGCGCGCTGCCCGAGATGGAGTTCCTCGCCGCGTGCACCCGCTGCGGGATCTGCGCCGACGTCTGCCCGCCGAAGGCGATCATCACGGTGCGGAGCGACGGCGGCCTCGCCGCCGGCACGCCGTATCTCGACGTGGCCGTGCAGCCGTGCACCGTCTGCCCGGACATGCCCTGCGCCGCCGCGTGCCCGACCGACGCGCTCACGGTCCCGGAGGACCGCTGGGCGGGGTACCGGCTGGGCGTGCTCACGCTCGAGCCGGAGCGCTGCATCACCTTTCACGGCAGCGCGTGCGGCGTCTGCGCCGGCGTGTGCCCCGTGGGGCCCGCCGCACTCACGATCGACGAGGGCGGGCATCCCGTCATCAGGCAGGAGAACTGCGTCGGGTGCGGGCTCTGTGTCCGGGCCTGCGTCACGATGCCGTCGTCGCTCCAACTCACCCTGGCGGAGGCGTAATGGGGAACGTGCCGTACCGTGTGGACAAGCCGTGGGGCCATGAGCTGATCTGGGCGCGCACCGACCGCTACGTCGGCAAGGTGCTGCACGTGAAGGCCGGCCACATCCTGAGCCTCCAGTACCACAACCGGAAGGACGAGACGATGCACGTCCTTGCCGGCGAGCTCATCCTCCGCACCCGCGAGGGCGACCGGCTCGTCTCCCGCGCCTTCAAGGCCGGCGAGAGCGCGCACATCCCGCCGCTGCTCGTCCACCAGATCGAGGCCGTCGTGGACAGCGACGTGCTCGAGGCCTCCACCCCCGAGCTGGACGACCTGGTCCGGCTCGAAGACCGCTACGGCAGGGGCTGACCCATGCAGGTGATCATTCCGCTGGCGGGCAAGGGCACCCGCCTCCGCCCGCACACCCACCTGGTGCCCAAGCCGATGCTCAAGGTGGCGGGGCGGCCGGTGATGGACTGGGTGATGGACCGGCTGGAGGGGCTCGACGTCGAGGAGCTCATCTTCATCACGGGGCACCTCAAGGAGCAGGTCGAGCAGTACGCGCGGAGCCGCTACCCGATCGCTTCGCGCTTCATCGAGCAGAAGGTGCAGGACGGCACCGCCGGCGCCGTCAACCTGGCGCGCCCGCACGTGCACGGGCCGGTGCTGATCATCTTCGTGGACACCGTCTTCGAGGCCGACCTCACGCTCATCAACCGCGCCGACGCCGACGGGATCATCTGGGCCAAGGAGGTCGAGGACTACCAGCGCTTCGGCGTGGTGGTGACCGACGCCGACGGCTTCATGACGCGCATCGTCGAGAAGCCGTCCACGCCGGTCTCGAAGCTGGCCAACATCGGGCTCTACTACATCCGCGACGTCGCCGCGCTCTGGGCCGGAATCGACCACACCCTCGCGGCGCCGACGAACAAGGGTGAGTATTATCTGACCGACGCGTTCCAGCACATGATCGACCACGGCCGGCGGATCCTCACCGCCGAGGTGGGCGGCTGGTACGACTGCGGCAAGCTGGATACGCTCCTCGAGACCAACGAGACGCTGCTGCGCCAGGGCCATGGCCGGCGGCGCGACTTTCCCGGCGTCACCATCGTCGACCCGGTGCTGATCGAGGACGGCGTCACCGTGGAGCGCAGCACCATCGGGCCGAACGTGACGCTCGAGGCCGGCACCACGGTAGCGGACAGCCGGCTCGAGCACACCGTGGTGGGGCGCGACGCACGCATCACCGGCTCGACGATCACGCAGTCCATGCTCGGGAACGGCGTCGTCGTGGACGGCTTCACCGGCTCCCTGTCGCTCGGCGACCACAGTGAACTCCGGAGCAAGGCCCGCTAGATGGCTGCGGTCGACGATCTCTGCCGTTCCTACCTCGACCTGAAGTGGCATTTCAACCCGGCCGATGGCAGTCTCGCCGGCGCGGTGGCGCACGACGGCCGCCTGGGCAGCTTCGACGCCGAGTCGATGCGCGCGCACCTGGCGGCGTTCCGCTCCCTCGCCGGCGCGGCGGAGGATCTCGACACCGCCGACCTGCAGGAAGAGATCGACCGCACCGCCCTGCTCGACGACATGCGGACGTTGCTGTTCCGCTTCGAGTACGAGCGGCCGCATGTGAGGAATCCGAGCTTCTG
>CAMLLJ010000124.1 GCA_946480845.1 uncultured Gemmatimonadota bacterium | reverse complement strand
GCGAGCTTCTCCCGCATCCAGTTCACGCCCGACCTGCTGCCCGCCGACGTGATCGGCACGATGATCTACGACCAGAAGGCGCAGGAATTCCACGTGAAGCGCGGCCCGCTCTTCGCGCACATCATCCTGGCGGACGAGATCAACCGCGCGCCGGCCAAGGTGCAGTCGGCGCTGCTCGAGGCGATGCAGGAGAAGCAGGTGACCATCGGCGGCTCCACCTTCAAGCTGGAGGAGCCGTTCCTGGTGCTCGCCACCCAGAACCCGATCGAGAGCGAGGGCACCTACCCGCTGCCCGAGGCGCAGCTCGACCGCTTCATGCTGAAGGTGCGCGTCGGCTACCCGTCCCGCGAGGAGGAGCGCGAGGTGCTCGAGCGCATGGCTGGCGGGCACGACATCCCGGTCGAGCGCCTGCTCGAGCCGGCGCGCATCCTGGAAGCGCGCGAGGTGATCGCGGGGCTCTACATGGACCCGAAGGTGGTGGACTACGTGGTGGACCTGGTGCGCGCCACCCGCGACCCGGGCGCAGTCGGGCTGAGCGACCTCAAGCCGCTCATCGCCTTCGGCGCCTCGCCCCGCGCATCGCTCTCGCTCGCCTCGGCGGCGCGCGCGCATGCCTACCTGCGCGGCCGCAACTACGTGGTGCCGGACGACGTGCGCGCGCTGGCGCCGGACGTGCTGCGCCACCGCGTCGTGCTCACTTTCGAGGCCGAGGCGGAGAGCGTCTCCAGCGACAACGTGGTGACCCGGCTGCTCGAGGCGGTCAAGGCGCCCTGAAGGCCGAGGCACCCCCGTCATGGCCACCGTCTCCCCCGAGATCCTCAAGCAGGTGAAGGCGATCGAGCTCCGCACCCGGGGGCTCGTCACGTCGCTCTTCGCCGGCGAGTACCGGTCGCTCTTCCGCGGGCAGGGGATGGAGTTCGCCGAGGTGCGCGCGTACGAGCACGGGGACGACTTCCGCGCCATCGACTGGAACGTCTCCGCCCGCCTGGGCAGTCCCTACGTCAAGACGTTCACCGAGGAGCGCGAGCTCACCGTCATGCTGGTCGTGGACCAGTCGGGCTCGACCCGCTTCGGCGAGCCGGTGACCAAGGCCGCGCTCGCCGTCGAGGTCGGTGCGGTGCTCGCGCTCGCCGCGGCCGCGCAGAACGACCGGGTCGGCGCGCTGCTCTTTGCCGACGAGGTGGAGCGCGTGGTGCCGCCCCGGAAGGGCCGCCGCCATGCGCTCCGCGTGATCCGCGACCTGATCGCCTTCGCGCCCGAGGGGAAGCGCACCAACCTCGCCGCCAGCCTCAGTTACGCCACCCGGCTGCTGCGCCATCACAGCATCGTCGTCGTGCTCTCCGACTTCCTGGCCGAGGGGTGGGAGCGGCCGCTCCGGCGGCTCGCGGCCCGGAACGAGGTCGTCGCCATCGTGGTCGAGGACCCCCGCGAGCGCGACCTGCCCGAGGCCGGGTGGATCGAGATGGCCGACGCGGAAACGGGGAAGCGGGTGCTCATCGACTCGGGCAGCCGCGAGGTGCGCGACCGCATGCGCCTGCTCGCGGACAAGCGCCGCGAGGAGCGCGCCCGCCTGCTGGCCGCCGCAGGCGTGGACACCGTGACGCTCGCCACCGACACCGACTACGCGAGACCGCTGCGCCGCGCCTTCGCGCTGCGCGCGCAGCGGCTCCGCCGCGGATGAGTGCGCTCATCCCGGTCGCGCTGGCGCTGCTCGCCGCGGTGCAGCAGCCGCCGCGGCCCGTGCCCACCGTGGGTGATACCGTCTGGGTGCGCCGCAGCATCCGGCTGCCGGACCGCTACACGGCCCGCGCCGCCGACTGGGAGCTGACCGGCGACGTCGAGCTGCTCGGCCCGCCCGACTTGGTGCTCGGCGACGACTCGGTGACGGTCCGCTATCCGCTGGTCGCCTGGACGGCGGGAACCCACCGCGTCGAGGTGCCGTCGCCCACGCTGCTGGGACCCGACGGCTCGGTGGACTCGCTGGGCCCGGCCGCGGTGACCTTCACCGTGCGCAGTCTCCTCCCGGACCGGCCCGCGTCCCAGCTCCAGCCCCAGCCGCCTGCCGGGCTGGTGACCCGGCGGACGGTCTCGCTCCTGCCGCCCGTCCTCTTCCTGGCGGCGGCCGCCGCGCTGCTGCTGCCGCTGCACTGGTGGTGGCGGCGGCGCGGCAGGCCGCTGCCCCCGCCCGAATCGCCGCCGCCGCCCGTCGTGCCGCTCGAGCGCTGGGCCGACGCGGGCGAGGCGCGGTCGGTCCTCGCCCTCGCTTCGGCGCGCATCCGCGGCGCGATCGCGCGGGCCGAGCCCGAGGCGCACGAGCGGCTCGACCCCGCCGCGTGCATCGCGCTGCTCGCCGAGCGGCGGCCCGACTGGCCGGTGGCGCAGATCGCCTCGCTGCTCCGCGCGCTCGACGCGGCGCGCTTCGCGCCCGGCACCGGCCGCGACGCCGGCGCTCTCTATCGCAGCGCCGAGGCGCTGGCGGGCCGGCTCGAGCCCGCGGTGCCGGCATGATCAGCTTCGCGCGGCCGCTGCTGCTGCTGCTCCTGCTCGTGCTGCCGTGGTGGTGGCTGCGGCGGCGGAAGGGCGGCGATGCGGTGCCCTACAGCGACGTGTCGCTGCCCGCCGCCGTGGCGCGGGAGCCGTGGTGGACGCGCCTTCCGCCCATCCTCCGCCTGCTCGCGCTGGCGGCCTTCATCGTGGGCGCCGCAGGCCCCCGCATCGGCGGCGACACCTTCGAGGAGAAGAAGGAAGGGATCTCCATCGTGATCGCGGTGGACGTGTCCAGCAGCATGCTGGCCGAGGACTTCGCGCCGTCCAACCGGCTCGAGGTCGCGCGCCGACAGGCCGCCGCCTTCATCCGTGCGCGCAGCGCGGACCGGATCGGGCTGGTCGCCTTCGCCGGCGAGGCGCTGACGCAGGTGCCGCTCACGCTCGACTATGCGGTGGTCGAGCAGGCGGTGGCGGACCTGCGCATCGGGGCGCTGGAGGACGGCACCGCGATCGGGAGCGGCCTCGCCACCGCCGTCAACCGGCTGCGCCGGAGCCCCGACAAGTCCAAGGTGGTGCTCCTGCTCACCGACGGCGAGAACAACAAGGGGCTGATCGACCCGCGCACCGCGGCGTCCACGGCCAAGGCGTACGGCATCCGCGTCTATACCATCGGTGTGGGCACGATCGGCGAGGCCCCGATCCCCACCGGGCGCGGCGTGGGCGGCTTCCGCTACGAGATGATGCCGGTGCGGATCGACGAGCCGCTCATGCGCGAGATCGCGCAGGAGACCGGTGCCGTCTATTTCCGCGCCACCGACGCCGAAGCGCTGAGCCAGATCTTCCAGAAGATCGACCAGCTCGAGAAGACGCCGATCCAGATCACCCGCTTCTCCCGCCACGACGAGAGCACCGAGCCGCTGATCCTGCTCGGGCTCGCCGCCCTCGCGCTCGAGCTGGTGCTCGGGGCGACGCTGCTGGTGCGCGTCCCATGATCTTCGAGACGCCGTGGCTGCTCATCCTCGCGCCGGTGATCGCGCTGGCGGCTGCGGCCGGGGTCTGGATCGCGTGGCGCCGCCGCGTGGCGCTGGCCGGCGCATGGTCGCCGGCGCTGGCGCGGGTGGCGCGCACGCGCGGCCGCTGGGGGCCCGCGGCGCTGGGCGCGGTGACCCTGCTCGCGCTGGTGGCGCTGGCGGGCCCGCGCGGCGGCCGCGCCAGCGTGACTACCGAGACGCGCGCGCTCAGCATGGTGCTGGCGATCGACATCAGCCGCTCGATGCTCGCCGAAGACGTGCGCCCGAGCCGGCTGCAGCGGGCGGTGCGGGAGGCGCGGCGGCTGGTCCAGGACAGTCCCGGCGACCGGGTCGGGCTCATCGCCTTTGCCGGGCGGAGCTACATCCTGGCGCCGCTCACCGTGGACGGGAGCGCGGTGCAGATGTACCTGGACGTGATGGAACCGGAGCTGGCGAGCCAGGGCGGGACCAGCCTCGCCGCCGCGCTCACCCAGGGCGGCCAGCTCCTCGCCGGGTCCGGTGAGGTCGGCGACCGGGTGCTCGTCCTCATGACCGACGGCGAAACGCACGACAGCGTTCCCGAGGCGGTCGCCGCCGCGCGCGAGCTGGGCGAGCAGGGCGTGCGGCTGGTGGTCGTCGCCGAGGGTGGGGCGGCACCGGTGCGCATACCCATCCGCGACTCGGCCGGGACCTTGCTGGAGTACAAGCTCGACGAGAATGGTGTGGTGGTGCAGACGCGGCGGCACGACGAGGTGCTCTCGGAGATCGCCGACGCAGGAGACGGCACGATCATCGGCGCGGACGTGCCCGACCAGGCGGGCGCGGTGAAGGCGCTGCTCGCCACGTTCAAGCGCAGCCCGAGCGCGGAAACCCGCGCGAGCGATTTCCTCCCGCGCGGGTGGATCCCCCTCCTCGGGGCCGCGGTGCTGCTGCTCCTCTACACCATCACCCGGCGCGGCACGGCGCTCCTCGCGGTTGCCGCCGTCGCCGCACTGCCGGCCACCGCCGGCGCCCAGCGACCGTCGCCGGGCGACCGGGCCATGTCCGAGGGCCGGCCCGGCGACGCCGCGGCCGCATATCTCGAGCAGGCGGGCGAAGGTGCCGCGCGCGACACGGCCTTCTACAATGCGGGCGCCGCGGCACTCCAGGCCTCGCGGTACGACGTGGCGCGCGGCGCGCTCGCGGAGGCCGCGAAGTCGCTGGACCCGGGTCTCCGCTACCGGGCCCTCTACAACCTCGGCGTGGCCAGCCTGCTCGCGGCGCGCGCCGACAGCTCGAAGCGCGAAGCGCTGCTCGCCGAGGCGGCCGACCGGCTGCGCGAGGCGCTGCTGCTGGAGCCTTCGTCCGAGCGGGCCAAGTGGAACCTCGAGCTGGCCCAGCGGCTCCGGCCGCCGCCGCCTCCCGCCTCGGGTGGTGGAGGCGGTGGTGGAGGCGGGGGCAGCCAGCGGCCCCAGCCGCCGCCGCCGGCATCGAGCGTGGACCAGCGGCAGGCGGACCAGATCCTCAATTCGATGGAGCGGGAGGAGCGCGCCACCCGCGCGGAGCAGCAGCGCCGCACCCAGGGGAGCGCGTCGGGGGTCAAGGACTGGTGATCGGCCTCGCGCTCGTCCTCGCGCTGCAGGCCGGGCTCCCGTCGGTGAGCGCGAGCGTGGACCGCGCGCGCCTGTCGGTCGGCGAGGAGCTGGTCCTGAGCGTCCGCGCCACCAGCACCGCCGACGAACCGGTCTCCGTCACGCTGCCATCGCTCGACGGATTCGAGATCGTGGCCCGGACCGAGCGCACCGAGGTCGCGTTCGGCAATACCGCCTCACGCACGACCACCTTCGAGGTGCGGCTCCGCGCCACGCGGGCCGGCGCCTTCCGGATCGGCGCGGTGACGGCGCAGCAAGGGGCGTCCGTGGTGCGCACGGCCGCGATCACCGTCGTCGTGGGGCCCGGCACACCGGGGACGAACACGGTGAGCCCGCGCCTCCGCGGGCTGCTGGAGCGGGCTCCGCCGCCCAGCCGGCCGGGCGAGCCCGCGCTGGTCCTGGTCGCATCGTCGGACCGGGTGTACGTCGGTGAGCAGGTGGACATCGTGACGGCCGCCTGGTTTCCGCGTGACCTCAGGGCCCGGCTGCGCCGGCCGCCGACGCTCTCGCCGCCGGGCCTCGCCGGCGTCTGGAGCTACCCGCAGCCTACGCCGCCCGGGATCGCCGCGAGCCGGCAGGTGGCCGGCACCTGGTACGACCTCTTCGTCTCGCACCAGATCGTCTTTCCGCTCACGCCAGGGACCATCGACGTCTCGCGCGCCTCGCTCCAGTACAGCGTGCCGGTGGCGATGCAGTTCTTCAGCCAGGAGGAGCGGTATACCCTCGAGAGCAATCCGGTGCGGCTGACGGTGGACCCGCTGCCGGCGGCGGGGCGGCCCGCCGGCTTCTCGGGCGCGGTGGGGCGCCGGCTCGCGCTGTCGCGGACCGTCGGCCCGTCGGTCCGCGCCGGCGAGGCGCTGCCGATCGAGGTGACCCTGGAGGGGGAGGGCAACGTCGCCCTCTGGCCCGCGCCGGAGCTCGCCTGGCCGGAGCGGCTCCGCCACTACCAGGATCGCACCGACGACCGGATCGCCGCCGCCGCGGGGCGCCTCGGCGGCACCAAGCTCTTCCAGTTCCTCGCCATGCCCGATTCGGCCGGTCCGCTCCGGCTGCCCGCGCTCGCCTATGCCTACTTCGACCTCGAGTCGGAGTCGTACCGGACCCTGACGGCCCCGGCGGCCACCGTCATGGTGGCACCGGCGTCCGATGCGCAGTCGTCGCGGCCGACGCCGCCGCCGCTGCTCGCGGCGCGCACGGCGCCGCTCGCGCGGCGGACGGTGCACGCGATCCCGGCGCCGGTGTGGGGCATCGTCGCACTGCTCCCGGTGCTCGCCTGGCTGGGTCTCGGCATCCGGGACCGTCGCCAGGGCCGGCATCACCGCCGGCGCATCGACCGCGAGCCGCAGCTCGGCGCCTCCGACCGGCGCATGCTGGCGGCGCTGCGGAGCATCGTGCCAGACGCCGAGTCCTTCACCGGGGCGCGGCTGGTCGCGGCACTGCGCGCAGCGGGAGTGGACCCGGGGCTGGCCCAGCGCATCGCGCGCGCGCGGCAGGAGCTGATGGCCGCGCGCTACGGCCCCGGGCCCGACGGCGGCCGTCCCGAAGCGGCGATCATGCGCGAGATGGACGAGCTCACCCGCGCGCTGGGCGGGCAGGTGCGGCATCGCGAGCGGCGGATGCAGCGGAGCGCGGCGCTGGCGGTGCTGCTCTCGCTCGGGATCGCGGGCCGGGGTGGGGCGCAAGCCAGCGCGGAGCAGCTCTACGCGGATGGTGCGTTCCGGCAGGCGGCGGAGGCATTCGCGGCGCGGGCCGCGGCGGAGCCGGAGGTCGCCGCGCACTGGTACGGTCTCGGCGCCGCGCAGTACCGCCTCGGGTCCGATGCGCGCGCCGGCGCCGCGTGGCATCGCGCCGCGCGGCTCGCGCCGCGCTCGCTGTCGGTGCGGCGTGCGCTCCGGCTGGTCCCGCCACCGGACGCGGCATCGCGCGACCGGCTGCGGGTCTTCCCCGTCACCCCCGAGGAGCTGTTCCTGGCGGCGCTGGGGCTCTGGCTTGCGGGATGGGCCATCATGCTCGCGTCGCGCCCGCGGGTGCGCACCCGGGCCGCCGCCCTGATCGGCGCAGGCCTCCTGCTCGGCGCCGGCGCCACGGCGATCGCCGCCTATCAGGCGCGGCCGCTCGCCATCGTGGTCGCGGGGGAGCGGATGCGCATCTCGCCGCACGGCAGGGCCCCGGAGGTGACGGCCGTCGAGCCGGGCACCGCCGTCCGCCCGTCGCGGCGCGACGGCGGGTGGGTGATGGTGCAGGGCCCCGGTGGCCGCGCCGGGTGGCTTCCCGGCGCCGCACTCGCGACGGTGAGCGAGTAGCTTTCGCCCATGTCCGCGTCACGCATCGCCATCCTTCCCGACGCCGTCGCCGACCAGATCGCCGCCGGTGAAGTCGTCGAGCGGCCGGCCAGCGTCGTCAAGGAGCTGGCGGAGAACGCGATCGACGCAGGCGCCACGCACGTCCGCGTGGCGATCGAGGGCGGCGGCAAGACCCTGGTGGAGGTGAGCGACGACGGCTCCGGCATGGGGCGGGAGGATGCGCTCCTCGCGCTCGACCGGCACGCCACCAGCAAGATCCGGAGCGCGGCCGACCTCATCGGTGTCGCCACCTTCGGCTTCCGCGGCGAGGCGCTCCCCGCGATCGCGAGCGTGTCGCGCTTCACCCTGGCCACCTCGGACGGCAGCGGCGACGGCACCGAGATCACGGTGACGGGCGGGCGCCTCGACCGGGTCGCGCCCGTCGCGCGCCGGCGGGGGACGACGGTGACGGTCCGCGCGCTCTTCTTCAACACGCCGGCCCGGCGGAAGTTCATGCGCTCGGTGGCGAGCGAGACGCGGGCCGCCCACGATGCGCTGGCGACGCTGGCGCTCGCCCATCCGGCGGTCGGCTTCGAGTTCGAGGCGGACGGCTCGCTCCGGCTCCGCGTGCCCGCGGGGCAGGACCCCGTCGGGGACCAGGGGGGCCAGGGCCGGCAGGACGGGGAGCCCCTGCTCGACGGCCAGGCTGATGGGGCGGGCCCGCTGCTCCAGCACGTCGAGGGGCACGGCCGGAC
>CAMLLJ010000123.1 GCA_946480845.1 uncultured Gemmatimonadota bacterium | reverse complement strand
GATGATCTCCTGCAGCTCGACCTTGGCTTCGTCGGCCCCCGCCACGTCGGCGAAGGTGATCTTGGGTGTGTCGCCGGTCAGCAGCTTGGCCTTCGACTTCCCGAACGCGAACGCGCGGCTGCCGCCCGCCTGCAGCTGGCGCAGGAAGAACACCCAGAGCCCGATGATGACGATCCAGGGGAGCGCCGCGATGATGATGGCCGTGAGGCCGCCCTTCTGCTCGCGCGCCTTGATCCGGACGCCGGCGGCCTCCAGGCGCTTCACGAACTCCTCGCTGTCTGCCACGGGCAGAAGCACCTTGAAGGCCTTGACCGAGCGTCCCGCCACCGGGATCGGCTGCTTGAACTCGCCCTCGAGGTACTTGCCGTCGAAAATCTCCACGGCGGCCACGTTGGCGCCGTCGAGCTGCTCGCTGAACTGCGTATAGGAAATGTCGTGCGCCGACGTGCGCTGGCTGTTCATGAGCTGGAACAGCGCCAGCCCGAGCAGGCCGGCGAGGACCCACAGTGCGAGGTTCTTGCTGACGTTGCCCCAGCTGGCCTTGGGCGGGCGGGGCGGCATGCGTTCGGCCATCTACTCCAGGTCCCCGATGAACGGGAGGTGACGAAAATTCTCGGCGTGGTCGAGCCCGTAGCCGACCAGGAATGCCGGTGGCGCGTCGAATCCGACGAACCGCACCTCCGCCGGGAGGTCCGGCGCGAGGTACTTGTGCAGCAGGGCGCAGATCGCGAGGCTCCGCGGGTTCCGCTCTCCCAGCAGCGAGACCAGGCGCCTGAGCGTCCGTCCCGTATCAATTATATCCTCGACCAGCAGGATATGTTTGCCCTCGAGCGTGGTTTCCGGGTCGTACAGCAGCCGGACCGTGCCGCTCGAGACCGTCCCCGAGCCGTACGAGCTGGCCACCAGGAAGTCCACGTGGATGGGCCGCTCGATCTTCCGCACCAGGTCGCTGAGGAAGATGAAGCTGCCCTTGAGCAGGCCGAGCACGAGCAGGTCGCCGTCGGGATACGCCGCGGTGATCTCCGCGCCCAGCTCGGTGACGCGCCGGTCGATCGTGGCCTCGTCGAAGACGATCGACTTCATCCTGCGACCGCCGGTGCGGCGGAGCACCTCAGCCGTACGTGACGTGGACACGCAGCGCCTCCGAGCCCGCAGGGGGAATCATCGCCTCCGTCCGGCACACGCCCGGCACCCACGCCACCGCGCCGCCCGCCTCGATCACGGGCCAACCGGCCCGCCGCGAGGCCGGCACCCGCGCATCCTGGAAGCACCGGACCAGGAGCCGACGGCCCCGCCCGCCGAGCGGCGCCAGCCGCTCCCCGGCTCGTGGGCCACGCACCAGCAGCGTGCTTTCCGGGAACCAGGCGGTCATTGCCTGGCGCGCATGCCTTGCAGGGGCCATGCCGCACTCCACTGTGAGGCGCCACCGGCCCCACTCGAACCCGCGCTGGGCGCCCTCCACGATCAGCGCACCGGATTCAGGCTCGTCCGCAGGCACGATGCGCAGCCGGCCGAAGGCGATTTCGCCGATCCACCCTGCGCCGAGCGGCACGTACCGGCCGCTTGCTCCGGAAGCGGCGAGCGTGAGAAGCCGCGCCGACCGCCGCGGGCCGATGGGGTACCCCACCCGCCGGCCGAGCGCGCTGGCCACAGCGGCGCCCAGTGCCGAATCATACCCGGCCAGCACGGGGGCAGCAACGGAAATTCCACCGTCCTCGGCGTGCGGATCGAGCCCGGGCAGGCGGTCCAGGACCGCATCCCACGCGTCCCGCGCCTGCCTGGCCTGGACGGCCGTGTCGAGCAGCGATTCCCGCACCCCGGGCAGCCGCGCTTCGATGCGCGGCAGCAGGTCCGACCGGATCCAGGAGCGGAGGTGCCGCTCGTCGGCATTGGCCGGGTCGTGCCATACTTCGATCCGATGCTCGAGCACGTACCGGGCCAGCTCGTCGCGCCGGAACGGCAGCAGGGTGCGGACGACGGGGCCGCGCCGCGCCGGCATGCCCGCCAGCCCGGCAGGGCCGGAGCCGCGGAGCGCCCGCATGAGCACGGTCTCGGCCTGGTCATCCGCGTGGTGCGCCAGCAGCACCACTGACGCCCTGGCGCGGTGCCGGAGCTGCTCGAGCGCCTCGAGCCGGGCTTCCCGGGCCGCAGTCTCCGTAGCCCCGGAGCCCAGCGCGAGCTGCACCAGCTCGAACGCAAACCCGCGCTCGCCGGCGGCGCGCCGGACGAGACTCGCCGCCTCGGCGCTCCGCGGGTCGATACCGTGATCGACGTGGCCCACAACGAGCTCGAGCCGGTGCGCGTCGCCCGACCGCGCGAGCAGGTCGAGCAGGGCCATCGAGTCCGGACCGCCGGAGACAGCCACGAGCGCACGCCCGGGAGCCAGCCCGAGCGTGCGCAGGTGCGCCGTGAAGGCGTCGAGGAGCGACATGCCCAAAGCTACCGCCTCTGAGGGGAGACGCGCGATGACCGGGAAAGGACGCAGGTGAGCGACTGGGCGAGACGCCTGGCCCGCCTCGCGCACGAGCTCGAGGACCAGGTCGAGTCGGCGGTGGGCCAGGTCAAGCGCCAGGTGCGCGGCACCCGCCCGCCGCGGGCCGTCGTCTATCGCAGCTTCGGCACCGTGGAGCAGGCGCAGATCATGGGCCGCGTACTCGAGGTCGAGCCGGTCCGCGAGGCGACCGCCGAGGACGCGCGCTGGCAGAACCTGTTCGCGACCCTGGGGCGCTTCGACAGCGACGAGGTGCCCGGCGCGCGCGTGCTGGTGCGCTATGGGGACGCATCGGCCGAGGTCGTCGCGGACCACGAGGGATACTTCCGTGCCACGCTGCCGGGGCCCGGCACCCCGGACCGCGATCCCCGGTGGCGCATCGCGACGACGGAGCTGATCTCGCCGGCCGGGCTGGGCGGGACGGGGCGGGTGCTGGTGCCGCCCGTGAACGCGCGCTTCGGCGTGGTGAGCGACCTCGACGACACCGTGCTCCAGACCGGCGTGCGGAGGGTGCTGCACATGCTGTCAGCGACGTTCTTCGAGAACGCGCACACGCGGCTCCCGTTCCCGGGCGTCGCCGCGTTCTATCACGCGCTCCGCGTCGAACGCCCGGGCCTGCCGCCCAACCCGATCTTCTACGTCTCCAGCAGCCCGTGGAACCTGCACGATTTCCTGCTCGAGTTCCTCCAGGTTCGCGGCGTCCCGGTCGGGCCGCTGATGCTCCGCGACTGGGGCACCGAGCGCGATTCGCTGCTTCCGCCCGGGCATCACGAGCACAAGTCCGCAGCGATCGAGCGGGTCTTCGCCACCTATCCGTCGCTCGCCTTCCTGCTCATCGGCGACAGCGGCCAGCAGGACCCCGAGATCTACCGGGACATCGTCGAGCGCCACCCCGGCAGGGTCCTCGCGATCTACATCCGGGACGTTTCGCTGAACCCGATCCGGACGGCGGCAGTGCACCAGCTCGCCACCGAGGTGGCCGAGCTGGGATCGGTGATGGTGCTGGTGGAGGACACGGTCGCGGCCGCGCGACATGCGGCGGAGCATGGATGGATCGCGCCGGAGCGGATCGAGGCCGTAGCGAGGGACCTGGTGGAGACGAGCGAGGCGGCTGATGAGGGGATCGGCTAGAAATTACGTCACGTGTGCATTGCATTGCGTTGTCAACAATGTCGTTACAGCGCTGCACATCACTTGGCCGACACGTCGTCCTCGTCGCGCAGGGAAGGCTTCACGAACTGCAGCACCAGCAGGAGAATCGCCAGGAAGATGGTGATGCCGAGGATCAGCCCCGGCCAGATCGGCTCTGCATTCATGCCCGCTCCGCGCTGAAGGAGCGGCAACCTCGCAGTCTCGCCGGGCTACTGCTGTGACCTCGCGCACCATCGGCGCTTCACGCCGAAGGCCGGAGCGTTCGCCCGCGCCCGGCACGGCGCTCCCCTTCCCTGAGGGCCACCGCTCCGTTGACGATCACCGCGAGCATGCCGGCCGGATACTGGAACGGGTCCTCGAAGGTGCCGCGGTCCGCGATGGTGGCCGGATCGAAGACCGCCACGTCCGCTGCGGCGCCGGGAGCCAGCCGCCCCCGGTCGGCCAGCCGGATCCGCGATGCCGGGAGCGACGTCATCTTGCGCACCGACTCGGCGAGTGGCATCGCCTTCTTCTCGCGGACGTAGCGCCCCAGCACGCGCGCGAAGCTCCCGGTGCCGCGGGGATGCGGGCTTCCGCGCCGCGTGGGGCCGTCGGCCGCGAACCCGCCGCCGTCGGTGCAGACCATGGCGAGGGGGTGGGCCAGGATCCGCTCGAGGTTCTCCTCGCTCATGGCGAAGCCCAGCATGCCGACCCGGCCCTCGCTCCGGCGCAGGAGGGCGACGGCGGTCTCGTACGGCTCGGCGCCGATCGCCTTCGCGTGGCTGCCCAGACGGCGGCCCTCGGCGGCCCGGTCCTCGGCGGCACGCACCGAGGAGATCTGCACGTTCTCCCACCCCCCGATCAGCTCGACCTTGGCGAGCGCCTCCGCGCGGATCCGCGGCGCGACCGCGGGATCGTCCAGTCGCGCGAAGAATCCCTCGGTCCCCCCGTCCCGGCTCCACACCGGGAACAGGTTGGTGAGCCCCGTCGAGTAGGCGACATAGGGATAGCGGTCGAAGGTCGCATCGAGGCCATCGCGCCGGGCGCGCTCGATGCGGTCAAAGGCGTCGTCGAGCCGTGCCCAGTTGCGCGGGCCCTGGGTCTTGAGGTGGGAGATCTGCAGCGGGCACCCGGCGCCGGCCGCCACCGCGATGGATTCGTCGATCGAGTCGAGCAGGCGGTCGTCCTCGTTCCGCATGTGCGTGGCGTAGGGGAGGCCGCGCGCGCGGAGCGGCGCGCAGAGCGCGATCAGCTCCTCCCGCGAGGCGAAGGCGCCGGGCGTGTACTCGAGCCCGGAGGACGCCCCGCAGGCGCCGTCCGCGAGGGCCCGGGCCACCATCGCGGTCATCTGCTCCAGCTCGGCCGGCGTGGCGGGACGGTCTCCCGCCCCCACCACCGCGCCGCGCACGCTGCCAAGCCCGATCATCGACGCCACATTGACGCCCGGCTGGAGCCGGTCGATGGCCGCGAACATCGCCGCGAACGACCCCCGCTCTCCCTGCTCCGCGCCGCTCGCGCGGGATCCGCCGTCCTGTCCCGCGACGATGGTGGTGATGCCCTGGCGGACTGCGGACTCGGCGCGCGCATCCTCGTCAAGGGAGCCGTCGGCGTGGGAATGCATGTCGATGAAGCCCGGCGTCACCGCCAGGCCGCGCGCGTCGATCTCCTCGACGCCGCGGCCGGCGATCCGCGCGGCGATCGCCTCGATGCGCCCCGCGTTCACCGCGACGTCGCGCTGCATCGCCGGGGCGCCCAGTCCATCGAAGACCTCGCCGCCGCGGATCACCAGATCGTGGTCCGCGCGCCGCAGGTGGATGGCCGGCGCCCCGGCGATGGCCGCGAGTGCCGCGCCGCTCCGCACCAGGAACGACCGGCGGGACTCGGGGTGCATCGGCGTATCGCGCATGGGGCGGCTCCGGGCTGGGTTCGGACAATGGCGGGGCACCTCCGCTGGTCATTGTACAGCACTTCGGGCGGTCCGACCACTTTCTCCCGGCCCCGCACCCCGGTATCGTGCTGGCTGACAGCCAAACCGGAGACGACATCATGGTCCGATGGTACCGCAGGCATGCTCCCCTTCTCTCGGCGGCGCTCCTGGCAGCAGCATGTTCCGGGGGCGCCGACGGAGCGCCCGCCTCGGACGGGGCGGGAGCGGCGCCTGCGGCCACCGCGAGCGCGCCGTCCTCCCCGCGCGGCACGGCCGAGGGCACCGTAGGCAACGCCACCGTCTCGGTAGACTACGGCCGCCCGTCCCGCCGGGGCCGGCAGATCTTCGGCGGACTGGTGCCGTTCGACGCCGTCTGGCGCACGGGGGCCAACGCCGCGACCACGCTGGAGCTCGGGGGGCCCGTCGAGCTGGGCGGGCGCCCGCTCGAGGCGGGCACGTACACGCTCTACTCCGTCCCGGCGCGGGACGGCTGGACGCTGGTGGTGAACGGCCAGACGGGCCAGTGGGGCACGGAGTACGACGCAGGGCGGGACGTGGTGCGGCTTCCGATGGAGGTGTCGCGCCCGCCGGCGCCGGTGGACACCTTCACCATCTCGGTCGAGGGCGGCGCGAGCGACGGGCGACTGGTGATGGCCTGGGACACGCTCCAGGGCGTCCTGCCGATCCGGGCGCGCTAGCGGATCGGCTCGCCCTTCTCGAAGTCGAAGAGGGTGATCTGCCGCAGCCGGTAGTGCGCCACCCAGTAGGCGCGCAGCGCGTCGACGTACTGCCGGAGGGCCGCGTCCTTCTCGGATTGGGAGAGGTAGAGGTTGTCCATCGTGATGCGGCCGATCACGTAGCGATTGTAGGCCACCTCGAACCGCTTGGCGCCCACGGTGTCGGCCTTTGCCGACAGCGCGAGGAGGCGCCGGGCCTGGGTGAGCTGCAGCGCCGCGAAGTGCGCGTCCTGCGCCGTCTGCTCCATCGTGACCTCGCCCTGGGCCTCGATGGCGCGCTGGTCGGCGCGCGCCGCCTGCACGGTGGCGCTGGCCGCACCCCACTGGATCAGGGGGATCTCGACGGTGACCGCCACATGCCGGGCCTCGAGGAGGTTCCGGTATGCGAGGTCGAACTGTGACGCGGTCGCATTGAACCCGACGCTCGCCTCGACCGTCGCGCCGAAGCCGTTGTTGAGGCGCGCCTCGGTCACCCGCCGCCGCGCCTGCATCTGCCGGAGCGCCACCTCGCTCACGTTGCTGCTGTTGCGCAGCGCTTCGGCCACCGCGCGCGCCGTGTCCACCGGGTAGTCGGGGATATCGGCGGTGACGGTGATCTCGAGCGGCGCGTCCGGCGCGAGGCCGAGGGCGAGGCGCAGCGCGGCCAGCGCGCGGTCGTACTCCAGGCGCGCGCCATCGAGCCCCGTGCGCGAGCGGAGCAGCGCCAGCTCGCTCTGGAGCAGGTCATTCTCGGCGATGCGCCCCACCTCATACCGGCCCGAGTTCAGCGTATAGAGCGTATCGTTGACCGCGGCGTTGGCCACGGCGTTGTCGAGCGCCACGCGGGCCGCGTAGAGGTCGAAGAACCGCATCGCCGTCTGCACCGCCACGTCCTCGCGCGCCTGCCGGTACTCGCGCTCGGCGAGCTCGGAGATGACCGGCTGCTCCCGGCGGTCGAGCCCGGTCGTGTTGGGCCGGAAGATGTCGTGGCGGAGGCCGATCGAGACCGGCGTCGAGGACCAGGTGCGGATCCCCTGCTCGCCGGTTACGGACAGCGTGGCGAGCGAGGATGAGACGAAGAGATCGCCCCCCGTCGGCAGCCGCTGCGACACCGTCGCCGTCATGCGGGCGTCGGTCTGGTCCAGCGGGCGGAACAGCGTGCTCCCGTCGGGCTGCACCACCGGGATGATGGCGCGGTCGTAGCGCGGCAACGTGCCGCCCAGGGAGAGCTGGGGCAGCAGCCGCGAGGAGAACGCGTCCTCGCGGAAGCGGGCCGCTTCGAGCGTGGCGCGCGCGGAGCGGGCGAGCCGGCCCTGCTCCTGGGCCATCTCGATGGCGCGGGCCAGGGTGATCGGGGCCGTGGCGGCAGGCGCGGCGGCGGGCGCGGCGGCGGGCGCCTGGCCGGCCAGCCGGAGCGGTGCGAGCACCAGGGCGGCACCGCAGGCGCCAAGCACCAGCGCGTAACGGGGGGCCGGACGCCGCACGTGGCGCGAGAGGCGTGAAGTCATCGCATCTACTCGTAGCGGAGACAGACGACGGGATCCTGCTGGGCGGCCTTGTACGCGGGCATGATCCCGAAGGCCACGCCGACGGCGAACGACACGCCGAACGCCACCAGCACCGACAGCAGCGACACCAGCGTGGTGATGCCGGCAAACCGCTCGATGCCGGCGCTGATCGCGGCACCGACGATGATGCCGGCGACGCCGCCCGCCACGCTGATCAGGATCGCCTCGCTCAGGAACTGCAGCAGGATCTCGCGCTGGGTGGCGCCGACTGCGCGCCGGACCCCGATCTCGCGGATCCGCTCCAGCACCGAGGCGAGCATGATGTTCATGATGCCGATGCCGCCGACGATAAGCGAGATCGAGGCGATGGCGCCCAGCACGATGTTGAAGATCGACTTGGTGCGCT
>CAMLLJ010000122.1 GCA_946480845.1 uncultured Gemmatimonadota bacterium | reverse complement strand
GTCCGATGCGGCCGCAGCGCGGAGCGCCGGGGCGAGCGCCGAGCGCCCGAGCGACGGCAGCGTATCGGCGGCCGCGCGCTCGTCGCCGAACCGGCGCACGTCGCCGAGCCCGGCCGCGGCCGCCCGGGCCTCGGCCCAGCCGGCGCCGGGCGCCGACATGCTGAGCGAGGCGTCGAGCAGCACGATCGGGCGCCTCGCTTGGGGCGCCACGGGACAGCTCACGTTGAGCAGGAGGAGCCCGAGCGCCGTCCAGGCGACGGCGCGCGCGAGCATCGGGGGGATGCCCCGGCGCCCAAGACGCTCGAGCCCGAGATAGGTGATCGCGGCCAGCGCGATGGCGAGGACCGCCGCAAGCGCCAGCTGCGTGGCCATGGTCGGGATGTTCACTACGGGAGGGTACGGCCGCCCGGGGCGGCCGGTTTCACCGCGGTCAGTTGGCCGTCGCTACGAGCTGCGCAGGGGGCGTGACGGTGCCGCCGTAGAGCAGTGCCGCCAGCCGGTCGCGCTCGGCCTCGAACGCGGCGCGGCGGCTCCTTGCCACCGGCGCGCCATTGCCGAGGTCCACGCGGCGCGAGTCCTTCGCCGCGCCGTTGACGCGGAACTCGTAGTGCAGGTGCGGTCCGCTGGCGAGTCCGGTGGACCCGACCAGCCCGATCACCTGGCCCTGCCCCACTCGCGCGCCACTCCGGGTGAGGATCCGGCTCAGGTGCGCGTAGCGGGTGGTGATGCCGTTGCGGTGGCGGATCTCCACCATGTTGCCGTAGCCGCCGGCCCGGCCGGCGCGGATCACGGTGCCCTCGCCGGCGGCCATCACGCGCGTGCCGGTGCTCGCGGCGTAGTCGGTGCCCTCGTGGCGCCGGGTGCGGCCCAGCACGGGATGGAAGCGCGCGCGGGAGAAGTTGGACGAGATGCGGCGGAACTCCACCGGCGCGCGCAGGAAGGCGCGGCGGAGCGAGTTGCCCTCGCTGTCATAGAACGCCGGCGTGGCGCCTTCGGCGAAGCGGAAGGCGGTCAGGTGCCGGCGCTCCATCTCGAAATCGCCGGCGAGCACCCGGCCGAAGCGCACTTCGCCTTCCTCGGAGACCAGCCGCTCGACCAGCACCTGGAAGCGGTCGCCCGCGCGCACGTCGCGCGAAAAGTCGATCTGCCAGGCAAAGACGTCGGCGATGCCCCACGCCAGCCGCTCGCGCTCGGGGCCGCCGAGCAGCGAGTCGGGCACCTGGCGGTCGAGGGCCTCATAGAGGGAGGCGTCGATGCTGCCGCTCAGCCGGATCACTTCGGGCGCCCAGGCGATGGTCTCGACGTTCGAGTCCCAGCCCGTCGCCGCCCGGGTGAAGAGCACCCGCTGCTCCGGCCCCGTGCGGATGGTGACACGGTCGGGCGTCGAGTCGGCGATCGGCCGGCGCATCCGGAACACCTGCCCTGCCCGGAGCCGCCGCGGATCGATCGAGCCGGCCAGCGCGCTCAGGTCGATTCCCGTGATGCCGTTGCGGGCGAACAGCTCGGAGATGGTCTCTCCCCGCCCCAGGGTGTCGGCGAACTCGGTGTGCGTGGGCTCCGGCTCCGCCGCGACGATCTGTGGCGGGGTCGCATCGGGGTCGAGCCGCGGCCATGGCCAATTGCCAGTGGCCGCGAAGAATGCGGCTGCGGTGAAGACCGCGACGGCGGCCGGGAGCTTGTATCGAGCCATCAGTCCATTTGCCTGCGGATGAACGTGGGGATCTCCATCTCGGGCATGTCGTGCCCGGCGTTGGCGGCGGCGGGGGTTGCCGGGGCCTGGGCCGGGGGCGTGGGCCGCGGCGTCGGGCGGGTGCCCGCTGCAGGGGCCTGCACCACGGGCTGGGAAGCACGCTTCGTGCCAGGGAACGGCAGCACGGCGCTGCCGATCACCGGGCGTCCATGCGCCGGTTCCGTGCCCGTCACCGCGCGATCGAACCCGGTGGCGATCACCGTCACGCGCACCTCGCCGTGCATCGCGGGGTCCTTGCCCGCGCCGAAGATGATCTCGGCCTCATCGCCCACGGCATCGTGAATGATGTCGTTGATCTGGGTGACCTCGCCGAGGGTGAGGTCGTCGCCGCCGATGATGTTGATGAGGACGCCGAGCGCGCCGGCGATGGAGACGTTGTCGAGGAGCGGGCTGGAGATGGCCTGCTGCGCCGCTTCGAGCGCCCGGTTCTCGCCCCGGCCGATGCCGGTGCCCATGAGCGCCGCGCCGCCGTTCTGCATGACGGTGCGCACGTCGGCGAAGTCCACATTGATGATGCCGGTCGCGGTGATCAGGCTCGCGATGCCCTGCGTGGCGTGCAGGAGCACCTCGTCGGCCTTCTTGAGGGCGTCCTGGAAGGGGATGCCCTTCCCCACCACCGCGAGGAGGCGCTCGTTGGGCACGACGATCATCGTGTCCACGCTCTTGCGCATCTCGCTGATGCCGATCTCCGCCTGCCGCATCCGCTTCCGCCCCTCGAACAGGAAGGGCTTGGTGACGATGCCCACCGTCAGCGCCCCGTTGGCGCGGGCCATCTCCGCGATGACGGGCGCCGCGCCGGTGCCGGTCCCGCCGCCCATGCCGCAGGTGACGAACACCATGTCGGCCCCCTGCAGCAGCGGCGCGATGTCGTCGCGGTTCTCCTCGATCGCCTGCCGGCCGATCTCGGGCCGCGCGCCGGCCCCGAGCCCGCGCGTCAGCTTCTTGCCGATCTGCACCTTCACGTCGGACATCGACGTGGTGAGCGCCTGGGAGTCGGTGTTCACCGAGATGAACTCGACCCCGCCCAGGCCCTCCTCGATCATCCGGTTCACTGCATTGCCGCCGCCGCCGCCGACGCCGACCACCTTCATCCGCGCGTTCTGCGCGCCGTTCTCTTCGAGCTCAAAAATCATTGGCGTCCCCTCCGGCACGACTCAGAAGAAGTCCTGTAACCAGCGCTTGACCGGGCCCAGATATTTGTCCACACCGAGCGACCGCCGGCCGCCGGTGCCAAAGCCGCTTCCCGCCACCTGGCGCGCCCCGTAGAGCACGAGGCCCACCGGCACCGCCATCCCGGGCGACTCGACGCTGTCGGCCAGCCCGCGGAGCTGCGCGCCCGGCACCCCGGTGCGCGCCGGCATGGCGAAGACATCGCGCGCCAGCTCGACGATCCCCGGCGTCTCCGCCCCGCCGCCCGTCAGCACCACGCCCGCCGGGAGCCGCTGCTGGAAGCCCGCGCGGGTCACTTCGTCGAGGGCGAACTCCAGGATCTCCTGCAGGCGCATGTGCATGATATGCGCGAGCACGCGACGGTGCGCGTTCCGGGCCCCCTGGGCCGGCGTGCTGGGCAGGTCGAAGATGTCGCCCTCGGGCACCAGCGGCTCGTAGGCGGCGCCGTAGCGTTCCTTCAGGCGCTCCGCGTCGTGCTGGGTGACCTGGAGCCCGTGGACGATGTCGCTGGTCACGTGGCCGCCGGCCATGAGCAGCGAGGCCGTATGGCGGATCTTGCCGTTATGGAAGATCGCCACGTTGGTCGAGCCGCCGCCCAGCTCCACGATGACGCAGCCCAGCTCGCGCTCGTCGGGCGTCAGCACCGCCAGCGACGCCGCGAGCGGCTCCAGCACGAACTCGCCCACGTGATACCCGGCCCGCTCGACGCAGCGCCTGAGGTTCTGCATGGCGCTGGAGAGGACGGTGACCAGGTAGACCTCGGCCTCGAGCCGGGAGCCGGTCATGCCGATCGGCTCGTTGATCCCGGCCTGCTGGTCGATGAGGTAGTCCTGGGGGATCGCATGCAGCAGCTCGTGGTCCCGGCCGAACGACACGTTGCTGGCCATGTCGTTGACGCGGGCGACGTCGCTGGTGCGGATCTCGTCGCCGGTGACGCTCACCATCCCGTGCGAGCTGCGCCCGGCCACGTGCTCGCCGGCGATGCCGCAGTAGACGGTGCCCACCTCGACGCCCGCCATCCGCTGGGCGTCCTTCATCGCCTTGGCGATGGCGCGGGTGGACTCCTCGATGTCGCGCACCACGCCGCGGCGGATGCCGGTGCTGCGCTCGACGGCCACGCCCAGGATCTTGGCGATGGGGTTCCGCGCATCGCCGCTCACCTCCGCCACCACCGCCGTCACCTTGCTCGACCCGAGGTCGAGCGCCGCGACGAGCTGCCCGGGCTGGACGCTCACGCGCCGGCCCCGCGCACGACGACGTAGCCCGTGAAGCGGCCGTCGAGCTCGGTGTAGCGCTCCCCCTTCCGCACCAGGTCCT
Source organism: uncultured Gemmatimonadota bacterium (assembly GCA_946480845.1). The sequence goes on along the minus strand of CAMLLJ010000122.1, from coordinate 3,942 downwards.
GGGCGACAGCAGTCACGGCACGCATCTCCTCGACCGAAGCATCGGGCCGGAACAGCAGGCGCCGGCCATCCACCACGAGCACCACGTCCTCGCCGGCCCGGGCCGCCGTGGTGACCCGAGCGAAGAGCGCCGGGTCGAGCCGCATCACGCGCCGGAGCAGCCGCCCCACCCTGGCGTCCGCCGTCGCGGCAATCGGCAGGTCCGGCGCCGAATGCGCGGGATCGTACGGCAGCACCCGCCCGGCCGAGTCCATCAGCGCGAGCCGCGAGCCGCGCGGCACCAGTGCTACCGGCGGGATTTCCCGGAGGCGCACCACCAGGGTGCCGGGGAACCTGCGCCCCGCCTCCGCCTCCTGCACGCCACCGATGCGCGCCGCGCGCTCGGCGACCGGATCGAGGTTGTCAAAGATGCTGGCGTCGGGCCCGAGTCCGAGCGCGGGGAGCGCCACCGCCGGCTTGAGGTGATGCATGCCCGCGAACTCGACCCGCCGCACCCGGAAGAACTCCAGCTTCCGCCCCAGTCCCGGCCCGCCGAACCAGAGCGCCGCCCCGAGGGCCGCGCCGCCGAGCGCGAGCCAGCGGCGCTTCACGCGGCGCCGAGTCGCTCGCGGAGCTCGGGCCCCAGGCGCGTGATGTCGCCGGCGCCGAGGGTGAGCACCAGGTCGCCGGGACGCACCAGCGCGGCGACCCGGTCGGTGAGCGCATCGCGCCGCGGCTCGAACACGGCCACGGCGCCCGCCGCCTCGGCGGCGTCGGAGACCTGGCGCCCGCTCACGCCCGCGATGGGCTGCTCGCGCGCGGCGTACACCTCGGTCACCACGGCGAGATCGGCGGCCGCGAGCGCGGCGCCCATCGCGGCACCGTGCTGCTGCGTGCGCGAGAAGAGATGAGGCTGAAACACCGCCACAAGCCGACGCTCCGGGTACGCCTGCCGTGCCGCCGCGAGTGTCGCGACGAGTTCGGAGGGATGATGGGCGTAGTCGTCCACGATCGCCACGCCGCCTGCTTCACCGAGCCGGTCGAAGCGCCGGCCCACACCGCGAAACTCCGCGAGCGCTTCGAGTGCCCGCTCGATATTTCCTCCCAGCGCCACCACCGCTCCAAGGGCGCCGGTGGCGTTGCGGATGTTGTGCAGCCCCGGCACCCGGAGCCGCAAAGTCACCGACCGACCGTCCGGCAGGGTGACCGCGGCACTGGTGAGGTCCGCCTCCTGGCGCACATCGCCGATCCGGAAGGAGGCATCGGCCGCGACGCCGAAGGTCCAGACTTCCCGGCCCAGCCCTGCCGCCACCCGCCGCGCGCCCGGATCGTCGGCGCCCACGAGCACCGTCTCCGCGCGTCCTGCGAACTCCCTGAACGCCGCCTCGAGCGCCGCCACGCTGCCATAGCATTCGAGGTGGTCGGCCTCGACGTTGTTCACGATGGCGACCGTCGGGTACAGCGTCAGGAAGGCCTGGTCGTACTCGTCGGCCTCGACCACGAAGAGCGCATCGCCGGCCAGCAGCGCGTTGCCGCCCCACCCGCTCACCCGGCCGCCGGCGAGGCCCGTGGGCTCGAGGCCCGCCGCCGTGAGCGCTTCGGTGGCCATCACGGTGGTGGTGGTCTTGCCGTGCGTGCCGGCCGCGGCTACCAGCGTCCGCCCCGCCACCAGCTCGGCCAGGGCCGCCTTGCGCGGCACCACCGGGATCCCCAGGCTCCGCGCACGCGCCAGCTCCGGATGATCCGGCCGGACGGCGGCGGTGACCACCAGCGCCCGGACCCCGTCCAGGTGCGCCGGGTCGTGCCCCGAGAGCACAGTGGCGCCGAGCGCCGCCACATCCTGGGCGCCCGATGGGTCGGTATCGCAACCGGTGACCGCCACGCCACGACGGCAGGCGATGGACGCAAGAGCGCTCATCCCGGCGCCGCTGATCCCCATGAAGTGTATCGGTCGCCGGTCGGCGGGGCTGAACAATTCCATCGTGGCTGCGCTAATGTAAAACGTTGCCTGTATTCGCGAAAGCCTCGGTCGGATGAACCAGTGTCAAGAGAAGCGACACGATGTCGTGAGCCGCATCCGGCCGTCCCCGGCGGCGTGCCGCCCCCGCCATGCCGGCTCGCGCCGGGGCTTCCCGGAGCAGGTTTCCGAGCGCCGGCCCGAGCCCGTTGTCGACCAGGTCGCGCTGGGACAGGTAAACCGCCGCGCCGGCCTCGGCCATGGCCCGGGCGTTGTGGGTCTGGTGGTCGGCGGCGGCCGTGGGCAACGGGACCAGGATGCTCGGAAGGCCCCAGGCGCAGATCTCGGCCACCGTGATCATCCCGGCACGGGAGAGCACCAGGTCGGCCACCGCATAGGCGTCGGCCATCGGGTCGAGGAAGTCGATCACCTGCACCGATGGCGGCGCGTGGTAGCGCAGGAACTCGCTGTAGCTCGCCCGGCCGGTCACCCAGATCAGCGTTGCGTCCCCCAGGCCGCCGGCGTCCAGCCACGAGGCGACGGCGCGATTGACGGCAAGCGCGCCCTGGCTTCCGCCGGTCACCAGCAGCACCGGCTTCGAGCCGTCGAGCCCGAATCGCGCCAGTGCGGCCGGACGGCGCGAGGGATCCGGCGGCACGATCGGATTGCCCGTATCCACGACGCGGGTGCGCCGGCGCGGCTCGAGCAGTGCGGCCGCTTCGGGCAGGCCGAGGTAGATGTGATCCACCCGCCGCGCGAGCCAGCGCGTGGCCAGGCCGGGGTAGGCGTTCTGTTCCTGGATCGCGCTCGGGATCCCCCTGAGCGCGCCCCACCACACCACCGGGCCCGAGGCATACCCGCCGGTCCCCAGCACCGCGACCGGCCGCTCGGCCCGGTAGAGCCGCGCCAGCCGCGCCACGAGCCGGCCCGCGACGAACGGCCAGCGCACGTTCTTCCACCAGGTGCGCCGATAGATCGGCTCGGCGGGCAGGAGATAGTGGCGGAAGCCGCGGGACGGGAGGATGCGCGCCTCGATCCCGCGCTGGGCGCCGACCAGCACCGGCTCGATATCCGGCGCCGTTCGCCGCAGGGTCTCCGCAATGGCCAGCGCCGGCATGAGGTGCCCGCCCGTGCCTCCGCCGGCGATGAGCACCACGCGCCGGCGCCCTTCCTGCGGGGTCGCGCTCACGCGGCCCGCCCTTCGCGGGCCTGCTCGCGCGGCTGGGCCCGGGCCTGTGCGCGCGGCTTTCCGCGCATGCGCCCGATGTTGATGAGGATGCCGGCGCCCAGGAGCGAGATCACGAGGCTCGAGCGACCATAGGAGACGAACGGCAGCGTGAGGCCCGTGGTGGGCATCATCCCGAGGTTGACGGCCATGTGCATGAACGCCGTGAGCCCGACCGTGACGGTGAGGCCGACCGCGAGGTAGCGCCCGAAGGGGTCTTCCGTGGTGCGCGCGATGCGGAAGCCCAGCCAGCAGAAGGTGGCGTAGAGCGCCACGATGACGCAGACGCCGAGGAAGCCCCACTCCTCGCCGATCGAGCTGAAGAGGAAGTCCGAGTAGGCGTACGGCAGGTACCCGAGCTTCTGCTGCCCTTCCCCGAGCCCGACCCCGAAGAGCTGGCCCGAGCCGAACCCGATGATTGACTGCTTGATCTGGTAGGCGCCCTCGGCATCGCCCTTCCCGAGGTAGCTGACCAGCCGCGCGACCCGGTACTGCGCACCCTGGATCGCGTTGAAGCCGACGATCGCGCCCACCATGAGCAACAGGAGGAAGTGCCCGATGCGGGCGCCCGAGGCGAACAGCACGACGCCGCCGAGCATCGTGATGAGCGTCGCCATCGAGAGGTTCGGCTGCATGAGGACGAGGACGAAGATGGCGCCGAGCACGGTCACGAACGGCCCGACGCCCTTGCGCAGCTCCCGCACCCGGTCGCCCTTCTTGGCCGCCAGCATCGCGCACCAGATGACCACCACGAGCCGCGCCAGCTCGGACACCTGGAAGCT
>CAMLLJ010000121.1 GCA_946480845.1 uncultured Gemmatimonadota bacterium | reverse complement strand
ACGGCACCCACAGCGTACAGAAACCAGCCGCACTGGGCGACCGCACCGGCGGCGGAAGGCCCGGGGGCGGCGCCGCTCCGCCGGACCAGGACCAGCAGTCCCGCCGGCGACGAAGAGAGCTCGGCCTCGACGGCGCCCGACGGCGAGGCATACCCGAAGGCGAGTGCCGCCCCCGTCCCCACCTGCGGCGCCACCGCCGGCGGGGCGATCTCGCGCACCAGCGCAGTGATCTGGGAGTCGGTGAGCGCCTCGCGGGTGAGCGGCCGGGTGGTCCCGTTCTGCTGCAGCGCCGCCGGCTGGCCGGCGGCGAGGCGCAGCGCGTCGGCGCGCTGCTCGTGCAGCAGCTGGATCAGCTTGTCGAGTCGGGCCACGGGTCTCTCAGTCGAGGGGACGGACGATGCGGACGTGCGCGCGGTTGACGAACCGCGTGGTGGTGCCGGTCATCAGCGCGAAGAACCGGCCGGGACCGTTGAGGAAATCCAGCGTGCGCGTCCGGGTGGGGGGCAGCTCGTAGGCGACACGGCCGCGATACTCGGTGCCATCGATCCGGACATCCATCTCGGCATGGATCGAGACACTGGCGCGCTGGGGGTCCTGGCCCGGGAGGTCAGTGGTGGCGCAGGAGACCACCGCCACCCGTTCCTTGGCGAAGAAGGCAACACCCCCTTCGGCCACCGCCACGGCGAAGAAGGGGTCGGCCCGGTTCAGCAGCTCGATGGGCGACTCGGGCCCGTCGCGGTGGGGCACCCGCGACTGGAGGTGCAGGTCGCCGATGACCACTTCGCCGCCCGAGAGCGTGATCGCCGCAGGAACCCGGTGCGTGCTGGCCCACTCAGCCGACAATCGAAGCTCCCGGAAGGAGAAACATCGCGAAAAGTGGCGTTGCCCGCGGAACGCGGCAAGCGGTCACGCGCCCGCGACGGCGTCGAGTGCCAGCCCTTCGAGCCGGTACGTCTGCCACTCGTCGAGCGGCGCCGCGCCGAGCCGGGCGTAGAAATCGATGGCGAGCCGGTTCCAGCGCAGCACGTTCCATTCCATCCGTGCGCAGCCGCGCCGGTGCGCCTCTGCCGCCACCGCACGGAAGAGCCGGAGCCCATGCCCGCCGCCACGCCGCTCGGGCCGCACGAACAGGTCCTCGAGCCAGAGCGTGGGCCGGGCGCGGAAGCTGGAGTAGGTCTCGAAGAAGAGGGCGTAGCCCGCGAGCCCGTCGGCCGCCTCGGCGAGCAGCACGCCGAAGCGCGGACGGGGCCCGAAGGCATCCTGCACCAGCCGCTCCCGGGCATCCGGAGCGGGCCGATCGAGCTTCTCGTAGTCGGCGAGCGCGTCCACCAGGTCGAGGAGGTGCGCCGCATCGGCCGCCGCGGCAGGGCGCACGGTCCCGCTCACCCCCGGATCTCCACGCCGGCCTGCTGCTCGATGACCCGGATCGCGTCCAGGTAGTCGGCGTCGGGGCCGAGGGCGCGGCCCGCGAGGTCGAGGAGGTCGGCGGCCAGCTCGAGCATCGGAGTGTCCACGTCGCCGGCATCGGCCACGCCCAGCGCGATGCGCGTGTCCTTGTCGAGGAGCGCCAGGCGGAACGTCCGGGGAAAGGCGCCGGTGAGCACCCGCTCCGGCACCAGCGCCTCGCTCACGAACGACCGGCCGCTCGACGCGTTCAGCACCTCGACCGCGCGGGCTGCCGGAATGCCCGCCTTGACGAGCGCGGCGAGGCCCTCGCCGACCGCCAGCATGTTCGCGGCGTACACGGCGTTGTTGATCGCCTTCATGGCGTGCCCGGCGCCCACGGGCCCCAGGTGCTCGATCCGCTTCGCGAACGGCGCGAGGAACGGGCGCGCCCGGTCGAAGGTCGCGGGATCAGCGCCCACCATGACGGTCAGCGTCCCGGCCGCGGCACCGTTGGTGCCGCCGCTCACGGGCGCGTCGGCGAAGGCGACGCCCGCCCGTGCCAGCCGCTCCGCGATGCGCCGGGACACGGCCGGATCGCCCGAGGTGCAGTCCAGGAACAGCGTGCCGCCGGCGAGCCCCGCCATGAGGCCGTCGGGCCCCTCGAGCAGCGACTCGACGTCCCGCGAGGTGGGGAGGCAGGTGAACACCACCTCGGCGCGGCGGGCCGCGGCGCGTGGCGTCGCGGCTACGGACGCGGCGTGGCGCGACGCGAACTCCTCGGCGCGGTCCGGGGTGCGGTTCCAGACGGTGAGGTCGAAGGCGTCGGCGAGGTGCGCCGCCATCGGCGCGCCGATGGCGCCGAGGCCGAGGAATGCCACCTGGTGGCGGGCTTTGTCTGCAGGCATAGCGTATACTACCCAACGCCATGCCTGCGCGCATCATGCACGTCGATCTCGACGCGTTCTTCGTGGAAGTCTGCCGCCGCCACCATCCCGAGCTGCGCGACGTGGAGCTGCTCGTGGTCGGCGGCCGGCGCGACCAGCGCGGCGTCGTGCAGTCGGCGTCGTACGCGGCGCGCGCTTTCGGCATCCGCTCCGGGATGCCCATCGCTGAAGCGGTCCGCCGCTGCCCGCAGGCGACGTTCTTCCAGGGCGCCTTCGCCCACTATCGCGACGCGTCGCGCACGGTGCGCGGCGTGCTGCACGAGTTCTCCCCCGTCGTGGTGATGGCTTCCCTCGACGAGGCCTACCTCGACTTCGCCGGGACCGAGCGGATCCATCCGGTGTCGCTGCTGCCGGTCGCCGGCCAGGTCCGCGACGCCGTGCGCGCGGCGGCCGGGCTGGACTGCAGCGTCGGCATCGGGCCGAACCGGATGATCGCCAAGCTCGCCAGCGACTACGCGAAGCCGCGGGGGCTCATGGAAGTCCGGCGGGGCTGGGAGGAGGGGTTCCTGGCGGGACTGCCGCTCGGCGCGCTCCCGGGCGTCGGCCCGAAGACCGCGGCGCGCTGGGCCGAGCTCGGGCTCACCCAGGTGGCGGACGTGCAGCGCATGGAGGAGGCGGCGCTCATCCGCCTGCTCGGCGACGATGCGCGCGCGCTCAAGCTCCGCGCCCACGGCTATGGCGGCACCACCCTCACCGCGGACCGCCTCCCCCGCTCCGTGAGCCGCGAGACGACGCTCTCGCGCGACGAGCGCGACCTCGCCCGGCTCGAGGCCATCCTGGCGCTGCTCACCGCGCGCGTCGCGGGGCAGCTCCGGGATGAGGAGCTCGTCGCCCGGACCGTGACGCTCAAGCTTCGCCACGACGATTTCCGCACGGTGACCCGCCGGCACACCCTCCCCGAGGCCACCTCGCTCGATGCGGACCTCCTCGGCGCCGCGCGCGCATTGCTCGAGGCCGCGTTCGCCGAGGTGAGGGGCCGCGACCGCGGCGTCCGCCTCATCGGCATCTCGGCGACCAATCTCGGCACCGCCGCCGAGGTGGACCTGTTCGAGTCGCCCGAGCGGCAGCGGCTCCGCCGGCTGGTCGATGCCGTGGATCAGGTGCGCGACCGCTACGGCTTCGACGCCGTCACCCCGGGCCAGATCCTGGAGCTGAAGCAGCAGGGCAAGCGGCGGCGCTGAGTCAGCGCAGGTCGCCGGGCCCGAACCGGAGCCCGACCGCGCCGCTCCGCGTGTCCGCTTCGCCGCCCAGGTCGCGGAAGGTGGCGCGGCGGCCCTCGGCGTCGCGTGCCTCGACGGTGCTGTTCCGGTAGAGCGGGTAGTAGCCCACCGGCAGGCGGCGGGCCCCGGGCGGCACTTCGCAGGGGCAGTCCACGGCGCCGGCGAGGCCCGCATTGATGCGGAGCGCAAGCGGCGCGCCCGTCTCGTTGGTGATCAGCGGCGCGAACCAGGCGGCATCGCCGCGCCGCGCCCTGATCACGTGCTCGAAGCGGCGCGCCGCCCCGGTGAGCAGTGCGGACCCGCTCATCGGCTCGCCCACCGGCATCCCCGCGCGCGTGCGCGGCCGCACCAGCTCCCAGTCCATCGTCCCGACGCTCCCGCGCGAAAGCCGCCATGCGACGGAGGCACCGGGCGCCAGCGTCGTGTCGAGCCCGGCATCGATGCGCACGCGCACCGGCAGCACCAGCCCGTTGGTCACGTTGACCATTGGGCGCGCCGACAGCCGCCAGAGCAGGAAGGCGCCGGCGACGACGAGCACCGAGACCGGGAGCAGGAAGCGGCGCGGCAGGACGCTCACCGCCGGTTGGGAAAGATCGGCGCCAGCGGGTCGCTGCTGCGGGGTTCCGCCGGCGTGCTGTCGCGTGCGGACGAGTCCCGCGCCGCGGCGGAATCCACTGCCGGGGCCGGGGGCACGGGCAGCTTGAGGTCGGGAAGCAGTTCCTCGACCGGGCGCCGGCTGGGCACACCGGCCGGCCTCGCCGAGGCCGCGAGCCGGCTCACGAAGTCCTCGGGTGTCACGCGGAGCACCACCGCGCGGGACGCCGAGGCGCGGGCCCGCAGCGAGTCGAAGGTGACGGTCCGCCCGGCCGCATCGGTGAAGGTGACGGCGCGAACCCGCCCGGTGCTGAGGTACCCGAGCGGCGCCGCCTCCGCGCCCGGCGGGACGGCGCAGTTGCACTCGATCCGCGCCCCCGAGGAATCGCGGAGCGTCACCGCGAGCGAATCATCCGTCCCGTTGGCCACCGTGGCGATCACGTAGCCGGGCCCGATCGAAGCGGCGTCGAGCCGCTGGCGCACGTTGCCCCGCGGATCGGCGTGCTCGAAGCGCCCGCCCGGCGCATCCCCCAGCTCGGCGCCGCCCGCACCGCGCGGCCGGAGCACGCGCCATTCGGCCGCCAGCAGCGTACCGCGCTCGATGGGGAGGCGCAGTGAATCGCCCGGGGCCACGGTGGCCAGGCTGCCGCCATTGACCGAGACGGTGACCGCCTCGCCGAGGGCGTTCTCCACCACGAGCGACGGAGCCGGCCGGCCGATCAGCGCGGCACCGGTGCCGAAGCCCGCCATCGCGGTGCCGAGCGTCAGGAGCAGCGCCGCCTGGCGGCGGCGGCGCCGCCCGACCGGCAGGACCGCATCACCGGCATCCATCTGCAGCGTGGGATCGTCGCGGTTGATGCGGGAGCTCACCCCGCTGCCGTCCACCAGCGCGGCGGCACGGTTGCGGCGCGCACCCTGCCGCAGGGGCTCCAGCATCGCCCCGGCCGACTGGAACCGGTCGCCGGGCTGCTTGGCCATCGCGCGCTCGATCACCTCGAGCATCGCCATGGGCACCCTCGAGGCGATTGCCGGCGGCACCCGCACCGGCTCGGTGAGGTGCTTGGCCACGATCTCCTGCGACGACGTGCCGTCGAACGGCGGCGCGCCGGTGATCATCTGGTACAGCAGGGCGCCCATGGCGTAGATGTCCGTCCGTGCATCCACGTCCCGGTGCCCGAGGGCCTGCTCCGGGCTCATGTAGAGCGGCGTCCCCACCACCATGCCGTCGTGCGCATCCGGCATCGTGCCGTCTTCGTTCACCCGCTTGGAAATGCCGAAATCCACCAGGAGCGGACGGCCCGTGGCGGCCTCGATCAGGATGTTGTCGGGCTTGATGTCGCGGTGGACGATGCCCATGCGGTGCGCGTGGTCCAGCGCCTCGAGCACCGGGAGCGCGACCGAGATGGCGCGGTCCGCATCGAGCGGGCCCTGGGCGCGGAGCACGTCGGCGAGCGTCGCGCCCTCGATGAAGGGCATGACGTAGAAGACGAGGCCTTCGCCCTCGCCGACGAAATGGATGGGAACGGTGTTCGGATGGGTGAGCTGCGCGACGGCGCGCGCCTCCTGCTTGAAGCGCGCGAGCATGCCCGGCGTCCACGCCATGTCGGCGCGCAGCACCTTCACCGCGAGCCGGCGTTCCAGCTCGGTGTCGCGCACCTCGTAGACCTCGGCGAACCCGCCCCGCCCGAACAGGCGCACCACTTCGAACTGCGGTCCGAGCGCCGCCGTGAGGCGGCGGACCGTCTCGGTGCTGGCGCCTGTCGGCGTGCGTTCCCGCTGGTTCAGGATCAAGGCGAGACTGTCCGGCCCACAACGGGGACAGAATGAGGCTTCCGCGGACACCGATGTGCCGCAGGTGGAGCAGGCAACTTCGATCACGCTATCTCCAGGGCGGCCCGGACGGGGCACCCAAGCGAATTCGGCAAGTGGTTCGGAAGTAGAAAGCTTGTCGTTTGCCTCGTCCCGTCAAGAGGCATGCCGCGCCGAACTGCCGCGGTGGCTTGACGGTAGGCACCCGAGTCGCCATACTTGCTGAACAGCAAGCAAGTCACTGGGAGCCCGTTCATGGCCTCATATCCCGACCGCGAACGTAACGCCGAGCGGTCCCGCGCCGCGATCCTCGACGCCGCCGAGCAGCTCTTCGCCGAGCGCGGGTACGCCGCCACCAGCCTGGGCGACGTCGGCGCGCGCGCGGGCGTCTCGCGCGGGACTCCGGGCTACTTCTTCGGCTCGAAGGCGGAGCTCTACCGCGCGGTCCTCGAGCGCTGCTTCGACGAGGTCCGCGGCGCCGTGCGCTCCGGACGGGAGCGCGCGCTGGCGAGCGGCCGCACCCACGAGGAGATCCTCGCGGGCGCCGTGGGCGAGTACTTCGATTTCCTCACGGCGCGCCCGCGCTTCGTCGCACTGATCGAGCGCGCGGCCCTCGGCGCCGGTGAGCTGCCGGAGGAGATCCCGCCCGCCCTCGCTGCCGGGCAGGAGGCGCTTGCCGCGATCGCCGCGGAGCTGGGCCTCGACCCGTCACCCTCGGGGGAAGCCGCACAGCTCCTCCTCAGCATCGTCTCGCTCTGCTGGTTCCCGGTCGTGCATGCCTCGACCGTGGCGCCGGCCGTCGGCGTGGAGCTCGCCACGCCGGCCGGCCGGGAGCAGCGCAAGCAGCATGTCGTGGCACTCGTCATCCACGGGCTCCGCGGGCTCTACGCGGAAGCCGCGCACCGCTAGGCCCTCTCGAACGGACGCGATCATGACCGACGTACTCGCCAGGCCATCGGCCCCCGACGCCCCCGATGCCCCCCGGCCCGGCAGCGAGCAGGCCGCGCGCCAGGCCGCGGAGGATGCGCGCGAGAAGGAGTGGGACTCGCCCAGCTTCGTGCGCGAGATGTTCGAGGGCAACTACCGGCTCGACCTGGTGCATCCCTTCCCCGAAGTGGACCCGGCGGAGGTGGAGCGGGCCCGCCCGTTCATGGAGGCGCTCGAGGCCTTCCTGCGCGACCGGGTGGACAGCGACCGCATCGACCGCGAAGGGAAGATCCCCGGCGACATCATCGATGGCCTGCGGGAGCTGGGCGCGTTCGGGATCAAGATCCCGGTGGAGTACGGCGGCCTGGGCCTGAGCCAGACCAGCTACACCCACGCGATCGGCCTGGTGACCAGCGTCGACGGGAACCTCACCGCCCTGCTCTCGGCCCACCAGTCGATCGGCCTGCCGCAGCCGCTCAAGCTCTTCGGGACGCCGGAACAGAAGGCGAAATACTTCCCGCGCCTCGCCAAGGGCGCCATTTCGGCCTTCGCCCTTACCGAGTCGAACGTCGGGTCGGACCCCGCCGGGGTCACCACGAGCGCCGAGCTGTCGGCGGACGGGACCCACTACGTGCTGAACGGCGAGAAGCTCTGGTGCACCAACGGGACGGTGGCCGAGCTGTTCGTGGTGATGGCCCGGACCGGGAAGCGGATCACGGCCTTCATCGTGGAAGCGGGCCAGCCCGGCGTCGAGGTGGTGCAGCGGCTGCACTTCATGGGGCTCACGGCGCTGGAGAATGGCATCATCCGGTTCACCAACGTGAAGGTGCCGGTGGAGAACGTCCTGTGGGGCGAGGGCAAGGGACTCAAGCTCGCGCTGGTCACCCTCAACACCGGGCGGCTGACGCTGCCGGCCTCCTGCCAGACGGCGGGCAAGCGCTGCCTCGAGATCTCCCGCCGCTGGGCCGCGGAGCGGGTGCAGTGGGGCGCCGCGATCGGCAAGCACGACGCGATCGCCAACAAGCTGGGCCGCATGGCCGCGAACGTCTTCGCCATGGAAGCGGTGAGCGACCTGGCCAGCGGCATGGCCGACCGGGGCGGCTACGACATCCGCCTCGAGGCGGCGATGGCCAAGATGTGGAACACCGAGACCGCCTGGCACATGGTGGACGACACGCTCCAGATCAAGGGCGGACGCGGCTATGAGACCGCCGACTCCCTCCGCGGGCGCGGCGAGCGGCCGGACCCGGTCGAGCGGATGATGCGCGACATGCGCATCAACCTGATCTTCGAGGGCTCGAGCGAGA
>CAMLLJ010000120.1 GCA_946480845.1 uncultured Gemmatimonadota bacterium | reverse complement strand
TGAAGGGGAAGTGCGCGAAGGCGTGCGCGCCGTCCACGAACACCTGGATCCCCTTCGGCCGCGCCAGCCGCACCAGCTCGCGGATCGGCATGATCTGGCCGGTGAGGTTGGTGATGTGGGGGACCTCGATGGCGCGGGTGCGCGGGCCGATCGCGGCGGCGAACGCCTCGACGATCCGCTGCGGCGACGGCGGCGGCACCGGGAAGGATACCTGCCGCACCACAATCCCCTCGCGCCGGGCCCGCTGGTCCCACGTGGTCAGCATGCGCCCGTAGTTCTGGTTGGAGACGACGACCTCGTCGCCGCGGGCGAGGTCTAGGCCGAGGATCATCGTCTCCAGCGATTCCGAGGCGTTCCGGGTGATGGCCATCTCCTCCGGATCGCAGCCGAACTCGCGGGCCAGGTCGCGGCGCACGCTCTCGGCGCGCGGCTCGAGCACGCGCCACATGTGCTCCACCGGCAGCTCGTTGGAGAACCGGAGGTCGCGGATCATCGCCTCGAGCACGTGGGTCGGCGCCGGGCTGCACCCGCCGTTGTTGAGGTTCACCAGCGTGCGGTCCGCGTCGAAGGCCCGCTGGATGGTGCTCCAGTACGCCTCGTCGTCGGCCACCTCGGCGGCTGGGCGGGACCCGCCGATGGCCCAGGCGTCGCGCAGGCGGTGCACGGCGGTGTCGCGGAAGACGGGGAGCGCGGCGGCGGCGCCGCCCATCGAAGCGAGGAAGGAACGCCGGGACGTCGGCATGGCGGCTCACAGGGCTGGAGAGATCCTCCAATGTGCGGGAGAAGCCCCCTCGGCGCGAGTGGCGGCGCCTGCAGGCGGGCAATAGACTTCACCATGCCCGTCATCCTCCGCACCACCATCCTGCTGGTGCTCTCCAACGTCTTCATGACGTTCGCGTGGTACGCCCACCTGAAGAACCTGGGCAGCCGCGCCTGGTGGGTGGCGGCGCTGGCGAGCTGGGGGATCGCCCTCTTCGAGTATCTGCTGCAGGTCCCCGCCAACCGCCTCGGTTATACCGTGCTCACGCTCCCGCAGCTCAAGATGCTCCAGGAGGTGATCACGCTCGCCGTCTTCGTGCCCTTCGCCGTGCTCTACATGCGGCAGCCGGTGCGGCTCGACTTCCTCTGGGCCGGGGTCTGCCTCATGGGCGCGGTGTACTTCATGTTCCGCGGGACGGCACCGGCGTGAGGCGCGGCGCGGGGGACCGGGCACGTCATCGCCCCCGGCCGGCCACGCTGCCGGCCCCGCTGCCGGTGACCCTGCTGGCCGCGATGCTGGTTGCGATGCTCGCAGCGGGCTGCGGCCGCGAGCGGGCGGGCAGGCCGGACGCCACGGCGCAGGACACGGCCCGCGCCGTGCCGCAGTGGGTGTTCGAGCCGGGCGTGCGGTTCGGCCCGCTCGACGCCACCGCGTCCGAGAGCGACCTCGTGGCTGCCTACGGCGCCGCCGCCGTGCGCGCCGCCGAGGTGCCGCTCGGCGAGGGCGAGACGGCGCCGGGCACCGAGGTCTTCGCCGGTGATTCGCTCAGGCGCTTCCTGGTCACCTGGCTCGACACGCTCGAGCGGCGCGGCCCCGATCGTGTCGAGCTGACCGGCGACACCACGCTCTGGCGCTCCGGCGCCGGCGTCACCCTTGGCCTCCCGCTCACGCGACTCGAGGAGATCAACGGCGGTCCCTTCACCCTGCTCGGCTTCGGGTGGGACTACGGCGGGACGGTCTCGTCGTGGGACGGCGGGGCGCTCGCGCCCTGGGAAGGCCAGGCCTTCGTGAGCCTCGCACCTCCCGCTGCCTCCTACGGCGACAGCGCCTACCAGTCGGTGCTCGGCGACCGGCCGTTCCCCTCCTCGACGCCGGCGATGCGGGCGCTCGCGCCGCGGGTGCGCCGGATCGTGGTCCGGCTCCAGTGACGGCCACCGCACCGCCGGCGCGCGGCACGCCGCGCTCCGCTCCGGGCGCGGCGCTCGTCCGCGCATGGGCGCGGCTCAGTCCGCTCCCCGGCGGCACCTGGCTCTTCAGCCGGCTGTTCGGCCGCATGGTGCCGTACTCGGGCTCGGTGGGCGCGCACGTGCGCGAGCTCCGGCCCGGCTATGCCCGCGTCGAGCTGCGCGACCGCCGCGCCGTGCGCCAGCACCTGGGATCGGTCCACGCCGTGGCGCTCATCAACCTGGGCGAGATGACCAGCGGCCTTGCCATGACGGCGGCCCTCCCGCCGACGGTGCGCGGCATCGTGACCAGCCTCTCGGCCGACTTCCTCAAGAAGGCGCGCGGCCTGCTCACGGCCGAATGCCGGTGCGAGGTGCCCGAGGTGACGGGGAACATCGACTTCCCGGTGGTCGCCGAGATCCGGGACCAGGCGGGCGACATGGTCACCCGGGTCGAGGTGCGCTGGCGGCTCGGTCCCGTGTGAGCGGTCTCCTCGATACCGCGCTCACGCGGCACGCCGGGATCGAGCTGCCGATCATCTGCGGCGCGATGTACCCCTGCAGCAACCCCGAGCTGGTCGCCGCCGCGAGCGACGCCGGCGCGCTCGGCGTCGTCCAGCCGATCTCGCTCACCTACGTGCACGGGCACGACTTCCGGGAGGGCCTCCGGCTCATCCGCCGGCTCACCCCGCGGCCGATCGGCATGAACGCGCTGATCGAGCAGTCCTCGCGCAGCTACCGCGCGCGCATGGAGCGCTGGATCGACATCGCGCTCGAGGAGGGGGTGCGCTTCTTCGTGACCTCGCTCGGCAACCCGCGCTGGGTGGTGGACCGGGTGCGGCCCGTGGGCGGCGTCGTGTACCACGACGTGACCGAGCGGAAGTGGGCGGAGAAGGGGCGCGATGCGGGCGTGGACGGGCTCATCGGCGTGAACGACCGCGCCGGCGGGCACGCCGGCGGCCGCACCGCCGAGGCGCTGCTCGCCGAGGTGGCGCCGCTGGGACTCCCGGTGGTGTGCGCCGGCGGGATCGGCACCGAGCGCGACTTCGTGTCGGCCCTCCGGTTCGGCTACGCGGGCGTGCAGATGGGCACCCGTTTCATCGCGACGCCCGAGTGCCGCGCCAGCGACGCCTACAAGGCGGCGATCGTTTCGGCCCGGGCCGAGGACATCGTCCACAGCGAGCGGATCACCGGCGTGCCGGTGGCGCTGATCCGGACGCCGTACCTCGAGCGGGCGGGCCTCAAGGCGGGGCCGCTCGCCCGCTGGATGCTGCGCCGGCGCCGCACCAAGCACCTCATACGCACCATCTACGCCCTGCGCTCGCTCTGGCAGCTCAAGCGCGCCTCGCTCGACGGCGCCGGCGCCGACTACTGGCAGGCCGGGAAAAGCGTGGACGGCATTCACGCCGTCGAGCCGGTGGCGGCGATCGTCCGCCGCTTCGCGGACGCGGCATGACGGGCCCGCTGATCGTCGGCGTGGTGGGCGGCTCGGGCTCGGGCAAGACCACCGTCGCCCACGCCATCGCCGAATCGGCGGAGGGCGGCGCCGTGGTCCTCGACCAGGACGCCTATTACCGCGACCTGGCGCACCTCTCCCTCGAGGAGCGCCGGCGCATCAACTTCGACCACCCCGACTCGATCGACACCGGGCTCTTCGTGGCGCACCTCGAGGCGCTCGCCGCGGGTGAGCCGGTGGACAAGCCGACCTACGATTTCGCCGCCCACACCCGCGCCGCCGAGACGGTGCGGATCGAGCCGGGCCGCGTGGTGGTGGTGGACGGGATCCTCCTCTTCGTGGACCCGCGGCTCCGGCGGATGTTCGACCTCCGCATCTACGTGGACGTGGCCGACGACGTGCGCTTCATCCGCCGGCTGCTGCGCGACCTGACGGAGCGGGGCCGTTCGCTGGAGAGCGTCATCGAGCAGTACCTCGACACCGTCCGGCCGATGCACCTGGAGTTCGTGGAGCCGTCGCGCCGGCATGCGGACGTGATCATCCCCGAGGGCGGCGAGAACCGCGTCGGCATCGAGATGATCCTGGCGCACGTGCAGCGGGAGCTGGCGCGGCGCGCGGCCGGCGCGGCGGCGGTCCCCTGATGGGCGAGCGCAAGCTCAGGCGGGTCGCCGCCGACCTCGGCATCGGCTGCATCGAGCGGCACATCTTCCTCTGCGCCGACCCGACCAAGCCCAAGTGCTGCGACCGCGGCGAAGGGCTCGCGTCGTGGGACTTCCTCAAGCGCCGGCTCAAGGAGCTGGGCCTCACCGGGAGCGGCGGCGTGTACCGCACCAAGGCCAACTGCTTCCGCATCTGCACCCAGGGCCCGATCGCCGTGGTCTATCCCGAGGGCACCTGGTACCACTCCTGCTCCCCGAAGGTGCTCGAGCGCATCATCCAGGAGCACCTGATCGGCGGCGTCCCGGTCGCCGACTACATCATCACCCCCGCCGGAACCGGCGAGTCCTGACTGGTGCGAATCGCTCCGGCTCGTCCGTCTCCCACTGCACCACCACGGACGGGGACGGGCGGCCAGATGCGCGACCAGCACAAGCCCAAGCAGGACCTCATCAACGAAGTCATCGGGCTGCGGAAGCAGGTGGCGGACCTCAAGGAGGCCGCCGTCGCGCGGTGGCGCGCCGAGGAGGCGCTGCGCCGGTCCGAGGAGCAGTACCGCGTGCTGGTCGAGTACGTGCCCGGCGCCATCTGCCGCATGTCCCCTGACGGCGAGCTCCTGCAGGCCAATGGCGCCTTCGCCGACCTGCTGGGCTATGCCTCGCGGAGCGAGACGCTCGAGCTGGGCCGGATGGTGGGGATCTTCGACGGCGAGGCGGAGCGGGACCGGGTGCTGGACGCCTTCCGCGCCGCGGAAAGCGTGCAGGGGCTGGGGGCGCGCCTCCGGCGCCGGGATGGCGCGCCGACGGCGGTGCAGGTGAGCGGGCGGGCGGTGCGGGGGAAGGACGGCGGCATCGAGGGCTTCGCCATCCTGGTCATTCCGGACCCCGGATGAGCCGCGAGAAGCCGGCGCTGTCGGCGTAGCGGAGCGCGCGGTCGTTGATCCGGAAGCGGGCGCGCGCTTCCTCGAACGGCAGGTCGGTGTCGAGCAGCCCCAGGTCGTACGCCAGGCGGTCCGAATAGCCCGGCAGCAGCACCTTGTAGCTGAAGGGCACCTTGCGCGGCGCGATTTCGTTGACGTGCCGGACGATGTTGGTGGTGCAGGTGTTGGTGAGGGTGTGGTAGAACTCCGGCCGCTCCCGCAGCCGGTTGGCGCGCTCCAGCATCGACACGAACAGGGTCCGGCGCTGCTCCGGCGTGGCCCGGACGGGATAGAGATAGACGTCGTCGTGCCGGTAGTTGCTCCTGAGCTTGAGCAGGTCCCGCTCGTCCCCCACCACGTACATCAGCTCGTACTGCTTCAGCATCCCCTTGAGCGGCGAGAAGTGCTCGCCCGGCTCCCGCCGGAGCTCGACCGAGATCGCCAGGTAGTCGTCCCCCGCGAAGCCGAAGCTCACCAGCGTGTGCGCCGGCCCCTTCATCCCGGAGAAGGGCTCGACCATGTACCAGACCGACTCGAGCCGGCGGAGGTCGTAGCTCCGGTCCTCCCAGGCGACCGTGAAGCTGTCGGTCGAAGTGTAGGTCGCGTGGCGCACGTTGCTCACGTGCACCGAGTCGCCCGCGAAACGCGCGACCGGCATGCGGGCCATGTCGGGCGACCAGGCGCGGTCGGTGCGCGGCCGGACCCCGGTCCACGCCGTCGCGAGGATCAGCAGCAGGATGAGCAGGATCAGCATGGTGCGGCGTCGGCTGCGAGGGCGGGCCAGGGCGACCTCCGGAGCGGGCGGCATGTGAGGGAGACAGCGAAGAATCCCGGGTCGGGCCCGGGCCGGTCAAGCGGGCCGGTGTGTGCATGGACCGGGAAGAAGCATCCCCGGGCAGCCCCGGCCAGGTCGATCGGCGCCGCCGAGCCTGCCGGGAAAGCCTCCGGAGGATGCCATGCACATCTCGCTGCTCACCGCCGCCGCCGGGCTCGTGCCGGCGCTGGCGCTCGCGCTCACGCCGGCCATGCCCGCCACACCGCGGCCCGGCGGCGGGCCGCCCCAGGCCGGTGCCATCGAAGGCCGGGTCCGCGACGACGCCGGCGCTCCCATCACCGGCGCGCAGGTGACCGTGATCGGGAGCGGGCTCGCCGCCCGGACCGACGCGGTGGGCCGCTACCGGATCGCGGCCGTCCCCGCCGGGCGCTACACGCTCCGCGCGAGCGCCGCCGGCCATCGCACCGAACGGGCCGAAGGCGTCGCCGTGGCGGACAACGCGACCACCCTCCGCGACTTCACGCTGCACGGGGCCGTGCGCAGCGAGGACGAGCGCCACGACCGCGACGCCGTGACCGTGGCACCGGCGGCGCCCAGGGACGCCGCGGAGGTGCAGCAGGGCGCCGGGCACGTCGTCACCGGTTCCCGGCGTGAAGTGGGAGCGCTCCGGCGCCGGCACGAGCCCTGGAACACCGAGGACTACCGCCGGATCGAGGACAACCGCTTCCACTCGACCCGGCTGTCGCCGCTCTCCACCTTCTCCATCGACGTCGATCGCGCGTCGTACGCCAACATGCGGCGCTTCCTCCTCGAGGGCCGGCTCCCGCCCGCCGACGCGATCCGCACCGAGGAGCTGATCAACTACTTCACCTACGAGTACGCCGAGCCGCGCGGCGAGCACCCGTTCACGGTGGCGGCCGACGTCGGCCCCGCGCCGTGGAACCGCGAGCACCGGCTCGTGCGCATCGGGCTCCAGGGGCGGCGCTACGCCTCGCGCGAGCTGCCGCCGAGCAACCTGGTCTTCCTGATCGACGTGTCCGGCTCGATGGCCTCGAGCGACAAGCTGCCGCTGGTGCAGCAGGCGTTCCGGCTGCTGGTGAACGAGCTGCGCGAGGAGGACCGGGTGGCCATCGTGGTGTACGCGGGAAGCGCCGGCCTCGTGCTCCCGTCCACCCCCGGCACCGACCGGGCGACGATCCTCTCGGCGATCGACCGGCTGCAGGCGGGCGGCTCCACCGCGGGCGGCGCCGGCATCCGGCTGGCCTACGAGATCGCCCGGCGGAACCACCTGCCCGAGGGGAACAACCGGGTGATCCTCGCCACCGACGGCGACTTCAACGTGGGCGTCTCCAGCGAAGGGGAGCTGGTGCGCCTGATCGAGGAGAAGCGCCGCGAGGGGACCGCCCTCACCGTCCTGGGCTTCGGCACCGGGAACCTCAAGGACTCGCGCATGGAGCAGCTCGCCGACAAGGGCGACGGCAACTACGCGTACATCGACAACCTGCTCGAGGCCCGCAAGGTGTTCGTCTCCGAGCTGACCTCGACGCTGTTCACCATCGCGAAGGACGTGAAGATCCAGGTGGAGTTCAACCCGGCGCGCGTCCGCGCCTACCGGCTGATCGGCTACGAGAACCGGCTGCTCGCCACCGAGGACTTCAGCGACGACACGAAGGATGCCGGCGAGCTGGGCGCCGGGCACAGCGTCACGGCGCTCTACGAGATCGTCCCCGCCGGTGCGCGCTCGAGCGTGGCCATCCCCGACGACGAAGGGCTCCGCTACCAGCAGCGCCCGGAGATCGAGCCGGTGGCGGCGCACGGCGACGAATGGCTGACCGTGCAGCTCCGCTACAAGCCGCCCACGTCCAGCCGGAGCCGCCTCATGCGCCACACCGTGCGGGTGCGCGACGAGCAGCGCGAGCTGCGCGGCGACTTCGGCTTCGCGGCGTCGGTGGCGGCGTTCGGGATGGTGCTGCGCAACTCGGAGCACCGGGGGTCGGCGACGCTGGAGGACGTGCTCGCGCTCGCGCGCGAGACGCGGGGCGCCGATGCCGACGGGTACCGCGCGGAGTTCATCCGGCTGGTGGAGATGGCGCGCACCATCGGGGTGGCCGTGCGCGAATGAGGCCGCGCGTACGCGGCCGGCGCTACTCGTGCCGGATCGCGTCGATCGGTGAGATGCGCGCCGCCCGGAGCGCCGGGTAGGTACCGAAGGCGAGGCCGGTGACGATGGCGACACCGGCCGCGACCATGACCGACGTCCAGGTGAATCCCGCATGCACCTGGGCGCCGGTCTTCGCGCGCATGACGGCGGCGACCAGGCTCGCGCCGCCGAGCCCGAGTGCCGCGCCGAGCACGCTCCCGGCGCCCAAGATCGCCACCGACTCGGAGAGGAACTGCACCAGGATGTCGCGGCGGCGGGCGCCGATGGCCTTGCGGATGCCGATCTCGCGGGTCCGCTCGCGGACCGACACGAGCATGATGTGCATGCT
>CAMLLJ010000119.1 GCA_946480845.1 uncultured Gemmatimonadota bacterium | reverse complement strand
CCGGCGCACGCGTGGACGGCGCCGGATCCCTTGGCCTCGCCCCGGCCGGCATCACTTCCGTGCGGGTCGGTCCGGGCACCGCGCTGCTCACCATCGAGAATGTTCCTGCACCGATCCAGGTGCAGCAGACCGCCTTCACGATCGACTACGGCTCCCCGGAGCCCGTGGTCGACGGCTCCCTCGCCTTCACCATCGGCGACGTGAGCGGGGCGATGTACTTCGAATCCAACGGGGCAGGGGGATGGCGGATGCGCATCGTCGGCGACGACTTCGACTTCACCCTGCCCTGAGCCCATCACCCCGAACATCCCGGGAGGCGACATGTCGACTCGATGGATCGCACGCGCGACGCCCCGCCTGGCCGCCACGCTCCTGATCGGCGCCCTCGGCTGCGGGACCGAGCCCGGCAACGGCACCGACTTCATCTTCCAGAACGCGCATCGCGTGGTCGGCCTGGAAGTGGAGTTCGACCTGCCGTCGGGGCAGCACCAGCAGATCCAGCTTCCGTCCACCGATCTCCCCGGCGAGCCGTTCCCCGCATCCATCCGGTTCAACTGGGAAGTGGATACCGGCGACGCGATCACGTTCACCGCGACCTGGCAGGGGCTCACCGCGAGCAGGACGTGCGTCGTGACCGAGAACATGCAGCCCGTGTCGGGCGACGACACGAGGGGGTTCGCGGTGGTGTGGGTGCAGGCAGCCGGCGCGCCGAACAACGTGATCAACATCGAGTGCAACTGGTGACGCCGGCCAGGCGGACCGCGCTCACGGCACGTGCACCGCCGTGAGCTGGTTCGCCACCTGCTGCCAGCGCCGCTGTCCCCCCCCGATCGTCCGCAACGTGCGATGCATCGCGACGTCGCCGCAGACACGGATCTCCTCCTTGCCAAGCCCGGCACCTGCCCCTTACTTTGTGTCACAAAGTAGCCGTCCTTTCGATTGCCCCGGGGGCAGATGCATGACACAGGCGTCCCGCGACTTTCTCGAGTTCCAGGCGGCCCTCGCCGGTGAGTACTCGCTCCAGCGCGAGCTGGGCCGCGGCGGGATGGGCATCGTCTACCTCGCGCGCGACGTCCAGCTCGACCGCGACGTCGCCATCAAGGTCCTCCCGCGCGAGCTGGCGCAGGCGGCCGAGGCGCGCGCGTGGTTCCTCCGGGAGGCGCGCACCGCGGCCGGGCTGTCGCATCCGCACATCGTCCCCATCCACCGCGTGGGCGAGGCGGGCGACTTCGTCTTCTTCGTGATGAGCTATGTGGAGGGCGAGACACTCGGCGAGCGGCTGCGCAGCCGGGGCCCGCTCCCGCCCGCCGAGGCGGCGCGCATCCTGCGCGAGGTGGCCTGGGCGCTTGCCTACGCGCACGGCCGCGGCATCGTCCATCGCGACGTGAAGCCGGACAACATCCTGATCGAAGCCGGCACCGGCCGCGCGCTGGTGACCGACTTCGGCATTGCGCACGGGCGGGGCGGGGCGACGTCGGCGAACGATCCGTCCAGGATCATGGGGACCGCGCACTACATGAGCCCCGAGCAGGCGGCGGGCGATCCCGTCGATGGGCGGAGCGACGTCTACGCGCTCGGCGTCGTCGGCCATCTCGCCGTGAGCGGCCGCCTGCCGTTCGAGGCCGCGAACCTGCCCGCGCTGATCACCCGCCAGGCCACCGAGACGCCGCCGAGCGTGATGCGCGTCGCGCCGGCGCTCCCGGCTGCGCTCGCTGCGGCGATCGACCGGTGCCTCGCCCGCGACCCCGAGGGCCGCTTCCCCGACGGCGAGGCGCTGGCATCGGCCCTCGCTCCCGCGCCCGACGCGCGGCCCGCGCTGCCCCCGACGCTGCGCGGCTGGCTCGCGGCGCGGAACCCGCTGCTGGTGCCCTACCTCGGCTGGTCCACGGTGTTCAGCACGCTCACGCTCGGCAACATCTATGCGCTGGCGACGGGCAACCCGGGGTCCAGCTTCGGCGATGTCGCGCTCCTGGTCACGATCGCATCGTCGCCGCTGGTGCCGATCGTCGGGTTCCACCTCTACCAGGCGTTCCGGCAGTTCCGCGCGGGGCACACCCTCGCCGACCTCCGCTCGGCGCTGGAGATCGAGCGGCGCGAGCGCGCGGAGAGCGAGGCGCTCGTCCTCGGCGAAGAAGAATCGCGCTGGCACCGGCTGCTGCGGGTCGCCACCCTCGGCTCGGCGGGGTGGCTCGCCACCACCTTCGGGCTGATCGCGCAGGGCGTCATCCACGAGAACCGGACCAGCATCTGGTGGTTCCTGCTTCCCGTGCTCAGCACGATGTTCCTCGGCGCGGTGAGCAACGCGCTCGACGTCCGGTTCATTCCCGACAAGGTCCGGCGCTGGTGGCAGACGGGGATTCGCGACCGCCTCTGGAACAGCCCTGTCGGGGAGTGGCTCGCGAAGCGGCTGGGCGCGCCCGACCGCTCGGCCATCGGCGCCGGCGCGTTCCGGGCCACCGAAGCGGCGCTCGGCGTCGCGGCGGGCGAGCTGTTCGCGGCGCTGCCGGAGGCGTTCCGCGCGCAGCTCGGCGAGCTGCCCGCCACGGTGGCCGCGCTCGAGGCGGAGGCGGCAGCCGCGCGGGCGGAGATCGAGCTGGTCGCGGCGCTCGGGCCATCGGACGCGGGCGAGGGCGGCGCGCTCGAGGCGCGGCGCAAGGCGGCCACGGCGCATCTCGCCGAGAGCGTCGCGGCGCTGGAGGGCATCCGGCTGGACCTGCTGCGCCTCCACGCCGGCGCCGGCGACCTGGCGCCGCTCACCACACTGATCGATGCCGCGCGCCGGCTCGGTGAGGACGCGGTGCGGCTGGCGGAAGCGCAGCAGGAGGTGGACTACGCCGTCATGCCGCGCACCGCGTCTCAGGGCAGCGACTGACCCGGGCCGCGGCATGCGGGTGACCGGCCGGGTGATTCAGGGGACTGGTGCCTGGAAACCGAGGATCGAGCGGTTTCCGGAGGTGTTCATCACCCGCTTCGGATACCCGCTCTTCCCCGGCACGCTCAACGTGCTCATCGAAGCGCCGCTCCCGATCCGCCCTGAACTCCGCATACCCGGTTCCGAGATCGGCGAGCCGGAGCAGGACATGCTGTTCGAGCGGTGCCTGATCGACGGATTCGAGGCGTTCCGCCTGCGGCCCTTCCAGCCCGCGACCGGCGCCGGCGGGCACGGCGATCACATCCTGGAGATCGTGAGCGCTCAGGCGCTGCGGCCGCTGCTGCGGGACCGGGACTGCGTGGTCGTGGAGTTCCCCGGACGCGGCGACGGGCGCGATGCGCCGCGAGCGACGATAGATTGACCGGGACATGGACTTTCACATCGTCGCGCAGCCCGTGGACCGGCTTGCGGAGCTCGCCGCGATTCCGATCGCCTTCGTGGCCGATCGGGTGCTCGAGGCAGGTGCACGGCACGATGCGCTGACCGACCCGGTGCTGGTCGAGCGCCCGCTCGAACGCCCATTCGTCAAGGACTACGACGCGCTGCCGGACGAAGGACCGGCGACCTGGTCACGGCGATACGACACCGCACACTGGTGTCTTCTCGCCGCGGTCGGCCCCGACGGCGCGTGGATCGGTGGCGCGGTAATCGCGCGCGACACCCCCGGCGTCACGATGCTCGAGGGGCGGAACGACCTGGCCGTGCTCTGGGACCTGCGCGTGGCCCCGGGCCTCAGGCGCCGGGGTGTGGGCCGTGCGCTGTTCGAGGCCGCGCTGCGGTGGTCCGTGCGGCACGGGTGCCGGGAGCTCAAGGTCGAGACCCAGAATCAACGTGGCCGCGTGCCGCTTCTACGCGGCGCAGGGATGTCGCCTGCTCGAGGTCGACGCGGACGCCTATCCCGACCTGCCCGGGGAAACCCGGTTCATCTGGCGGCGGGAACTGCGTGCGCTGCGCCCGCTCCGCCGCGACGACGCGACGCCGCTTGCCGAGGCCTTCGCGGCGATCGGATGGCACAAGCCGGCCGAGACCTTTCTCCGGTACGTGGCGGAGGAGGAAGCGGGCGCGCGCTCGTGCTGGGTCGCGGAGGAGTTCGGCGACCTCGCCGGCTATGTGACGGTCCGGTGGCCGGCGCCAGGCATCACTGAGCCCGCCGCGATCGAGGACTTGAACGTGCTGCCGTCGTTCCGCAATCGCGGAGTCGGGACCGCCCTGCTCGACCAGGCCGAAGCATCCGTGGCCCGCCGGGCAGACGTGGTGCAGATCGCGGTCGGCCTGCATGGCGGGTACGGGGCGGCGCAGCGCCTGTACGTACAGCGTGGATATGTGCCCGACGGCCGGGGCGCATCCATCGCGGGCCGGCCCGTGGCCGAGGGAGCCGCGGTGGCGCTCGACGATGCGCTGGTCATCACCATGCGGAAGGCGCTGGAGCGGCAGGCATGAGGGGGCCGGTGCAGGCCGCCCGCCCCCGGAACGTCTCCAGACACACACCTGATGGGGCGTCCCATGAACCCGCGGTCGAAGTCCGGGAGCCGCTGCCGCCTTGGCGGCACGGTGCTGGTGCTCACGCTGGGCCTCGGCAGTCTTTCGGGCTGCAGCCTTTTTACGGATGAAGGGCCCTGCACGGTGATCGGCTGCGAAAGCGGCCTGATGGTGAGACTCGACGGCGCGCCTGCGCCGGTCACCCTGCGCGTGCGCCTCCCCGACGGAACGGTCCTCGAGCGCGAGTGCGTGCCGATACACTGCGCGCACGGGGCGTTCTTCGCGGGCGTCCGGGCGCCCACGGTCGAGATCGACGTCACGATAGACGGGAACACGCAGACGGTGTCGGTGCCGCTGACCTACGAGACGTACTATCCCAACGGCGAGAGCTGTGGCGACCCGTGCCTGGTGACGGGCGTGCACCTGAAGCTGCCCGAGGGGGAGCTGGTCGCGGCCTGATCCGACTGGAGCGGCCGCATCCGGAGCAGACCATGAACAACGAGATCGCGCTCTCCCTCCTGCACGCGGCGATGCAGGAGTACCGGTCGCTCTCCTGGGAAGAACTGGACCGGCGGGTGGACGCCGACGGCCACTGCGACGTCACGGGACCGGACGGCCGGACCTACCAGATCGAGGTGCAGGTCATCCGGGAAGGCCGGGGGCCGGGCCCGCTGCACGTGCTGGGGTCCGTCGACGACGGCGGGTGGCGGGCGTTCAAGCCGCTCACCGTGAGCTTCCTGGTGCGGCCGGACGGGACGCGCGTCGAATAGGCTGCCCCGCCCGCCGCGTGACGCTGCCGCCCCGGGGCGGTAATATCCGGGAGGCGTGACCGACCCGGACCGTCCCCACCGCCAAGGGAGGCAGGCAGATGACCACGCGCGCGCTGATGGTGACGAGCGCCGCGGTGACCGGCGCTGCCGGCATCGCGCTGCTCTTCGCGCCGGGCGAGGTCTACCAGCTTGCGGCGGGTGTGCCCGCATCGTCCGCGACCGAGGGCGCGCTCCAGCTCTGGGCCGCGGCGCTGCTCGGGCTCGCTGCGGTCAACTGGGTGGGCCGCGGACTCATCCTGGGCGGGATCTACGGGCGCGCACTGGTGCTCGGGAACCTGGCTCACTGGACCGTCGGCGCACTGGTCATGCTCCGGGCCCTGTTCGACCGCCCCGGCGCGCCCGCGCTCTGGATCGTGACAGCCGTCTACGGAGTGCTCGCCCTCCTCTTTGCAGGCGTGCTGAGGCGGCATCCCGGGCCGGCGGCCGCCGCGCTGCTGGTCCTGCTCGTTCCCGCCTGCGCCTCCGGCCAGTCCGCTCCGCCGGCTGCATCTCCCCGGTACGTCTTCTACCTGCACGGACGCATCGTCGAGGAGCGAGGCCGGCGGCCGATCGACCCCGCCTTCGGCCCCTACGAGTACGACGCGATCCTCGACAGCCTGCGCCGCGCCGGCTTCACCGTGCTGAGCGAGCAGCGCGCGCCCGGGATCGCCATCGACACCTTCGTCTCCCGGGTGACGGAGCAGGTGGACAGCCTCCTGCGCGCCGGCGTGCCCCCGGAGGCCATCTCCGTCATCGGCTTCTCCCGCGGCGGGGCCATCGCGATCCTCGCGTCGTCCCGCCTGAACAACCCGGCGCTCAACTTCGTCTTCATGGCGGCGTGCGGCCCCTGGGCGTTCGAGCGGCCCGAGATCCGCGTCACCGGCCGCATCCTCTCGCTCTACGAGACGAGCGACACGCTCGGCGCCTCCTGCGCGCCGCTCTTCGAACGGCGCGGCGCGGGCTCCGTGGTGCGCGAAGTGCCCATCGCCCTCGGTCTCGGCCACGGCACGTTCTACCTGCCGCGCAACGAATGGCTCGCGCCCGCCATCGCCTGGGCGCGCGGGGACGCGCCCTGAACCCGAACGCGACCGGATCACCTGCATGACATTCAAGCCCAGGCTCTGGTACCCGATCGCCGCCGCGCTGAGCGCGCTCAACGTGGCCGCTGCTGGCTTCGCCGCGACCATGGCGGAAGGCGTCCACGCCTCGGTCCATGCGGGGCTCGGCATCGCCTTCGCGCTGTGGGCGATGCACCTGCGGGGACGCCGCGACGGCGCGGCGGACGCCGCCAGTCTCGAGCAGCTCGGCGACGAGCTGAGCCTCATGAAGGCCGAGATGGCCGAGCTGCAGGAACGGCTCGATTTCGTGGAGCGGGTGCTTGCGAGCGGCGAGGAGCAGCAGCGGATCGCGCCCGAGCCGCGGGAGGGCGAGTGAAGGGGCCGATGCGCTGTGCCCTTCACGCGGCGGCGATCGCGCTCGCGACCGTGCCCGCGCCGGCCCGCGCGCAGGAAGCACCGGCGCCCGGCATTGAGGTCGCCCCGCTCACGATCGGTGAGACCTTCACCATCCGCTCGCGCGTGCTGGGCGAGACGCGGCGCATCAACGTCTACCTCCCGTATACCTACGCCGACTCGTCCCGCCCGAGCCTCCCCGTCCTCTACATGCCCGACGGCGGCATCGCCGAGGACTTCCTCCATGTGGCGGGCCTGGTGCAGGTGTCGGTCGGAAACGGGACGATGCGGCCGTTCATCCTGGTGGGAATCGAGAACACCGCGCGCCGGCGGGACCTCACCGGCCCGACCACGAAGGCGGATGACCGGAAGATCGCGCCGGTGGTGGGCGGATCGGCCGCGTTCCGGCGCTTCATCCGCACCGAGCTGATGCCCGCCATCGAAGCGCAGTACCGAACCACTGAGGAGAGCGCCATCGTGGGCGAATCGCTCGCCGGGCTGTTCGTCGTGGAGACCTACTTCCTCGAGCCCGGCCTCTTCGACACGTACATCGCCTTCGATCCGAGTCTCTGGTGGAACGGCGGCGCGCTGGTGGACAGCGCGGGCGCGCGACTCGGCACGGCGTCCGGCCGCTCGCTCTACCTGGCCAGCAGCAGCCAGGACCAGATCCTCGCCGAGACGCGCCGGCTGGCGGACACGCTGGCGGCGCGCGCGCCGGCCGGGACGCGGTGGCACTTCGAGCCGATGCCGGACGAAACCCACGCGACGATCTACCATCCCGCGGCGCTCCGCGCTTTCCGGGAGCTCTTCGCGCCGGCGGCGGCCGAACGGTGAGCGTGCCGGCGGTGAATGCATCGCCGTCGGCCGGCCGGCTGCGCTCGATCCGCATCGCGCACACGGTCGCGTGGGCGTTCTTCGCCGGCTGCATCCTCGGGATTCCCATCGCCGCGTGGCGCGACAGCTTCCGCCTCGCGGCGGTCCTCACCGCGCTGGTGAGCGTCGAGCTGGTGATCCTCGCCGCCAACCGCTGCCGGTGCCCGCTCACGGCGGTCGCGGCGCGCTACACGGAGGACCGGCGGCCCAACTTCGACATCTACCTCCCCGAGTGGCTGGCCCGGTACAACAAGGAGATTTTCGGCGCGCTGCTCGTGGCGGGGCTGGTGTACGCGGTGCTGCGCTGGAAGGCGTCAACTCCATGAATCGAGGCGCGTGCTGAAGCCCGCGCCGACGGTGCGCGCCGGCGGCCTGGCGCTGGTGCTCGGCGCGCTCGCGTTCATGGCCGTCTTCGCCTTCCTGGCGGCCCGCTTCGACTATCCCGCCATCCTCGACGGCGAAGCGAACACCGTGCTGCCGCGCCTGCTCGCCACCGGGAGCGCGGGCCGCGCCGCGTGGGCACTCTACGCCTTCCTCCCGCTCCTCTGGCTCCCGGCCGGCGCCGGTGCGTGGCTCGCGCTCCGGCGCCATGCGCCCGGCTCCATGCTGCTCGGCCTGCTCTGGGCCGTCGTCGCGAGCATCGCCATGATGCTCGGCCTCATGCGCTGGCCCAGCGTGCACTGGCACCTCGCCGGGCTGTACGCGACCGCCACGCCGGAGCAGCAACAGGTGCTCGCCGCCGTCTTCGACGGGCTCAACACCTACCTCGGCAACTACATCGG
>CAMLLJ010000118.1 GCA_946480845.1 uncultured Gemmatimonadota bacterium | reverse complement strand
CGACCGCAACGAGGCGACGCTGCGCGAGCTCGAGTCCGCCGGGTTCCGCTCGGTCTCCGGCAATGATTTCCTGATGGGCAACGACACCGTGGCCCCGGGCGGGCGGGCGGTGATCACGGTCGAGGGCAGCGAGATCGTGCGCGGCGGGGGCGGGCCGCGCTGCATGACGCTGCCGCTCCGCCGGGCGCCGCTGTGATCGGCGTTTCCCAGCATCCGGCGAGCACGCTGCTCGACCGCGTCCTCGTCGAGCTCAACACCGGCCCCGCCCCCGCCATCGCGCTCTGCGGCAGCGTCCTCGGCATGCCCACGGCCCCGAGGGCGGTGGCCGAGCGGCTGCTCATCGCGCTGCTGGGCGCGGACCCGCGGGTGCGGCAGCTGGTGGACGGGCGCTGGGGGCTGGTGCCGGAAGTGCAGGGCTCGCCCGCGCTCGACGACTGCGCCTTCGCCGTGGTGGACGTGGAGACGACGGGGATGCGCGCCAACGGCGGCGACCGGATCACCGAGATCGCCGTCGTGATCGTCTGCGGCGAGCGGCGCGAGGTGGTCTTCGAGTCGCTGGTGAATCCCGGGCGGCCGATCCCCTACGCCATCTCCCGCATCACCAACATCACCGACGACATGGTGCGCGGGGCGCCGCGGTTCGAGGAGATCGCCGACCAGGTGCTGGCGGCGCTGGGCGGGCGCGTCTTCGTGGCGCACAACGCGCGCTTCGACTGGAGCTTCGTCTCGGCGGAGGTGCGCCGGGCGCGGGACATGGAGCTGGACGGCGCGCGGCTCTGCACGGTGCGGCTGGCCCGGCGCCTGGTGAAGAACGTGCGGTCCTGCGGCCTCGACAACCTCTCCCGGCACTTCGCCTTCGAGAACCCCGCCCGGCATCGCGCCGCGGGCGACGCGATCGTCACGGCACAGCTGCTCCGCCTGCTCCTCGACCTGGCCCGCGGCGACGGCGCCCGCACGCTGCAGGACCTGGAGGCGATCGGCACCCGCAAGGCGCCCCGCCGCCGCCGCGCGATGCCCACGCCGCCGCTGCACGACTCGATGCCGGAAGGCCCCGCGTGACCCTCGTCCGCAGTTTCAGCGTCGGCGCGCTCCGGTGCCACACCCTCGAGGGCGGGCTCCAGCGCCTCGACGGCGGCGCCATGTTCGGCGTGGTGCCGAAGCCGCTCTGGGAGCGCGAGATCGCGCCCGACGAGCGGAACCGGATCCCGCTCGCGATGCGCTGCCTGCTGGTGGAGCACCCCGACGGCCTGGTGCTGATCGACAGCGCGGTCGGCACCAAGGACGACGCCAAGTTCCGGGAGATCTACGGCATCGAGAACGCGTCCCGCGCCTCCGGTCGTCCCGACGCTCCCGGTCGTCCCGAGCGCAGCGAGGGACCTGCTTCCCAGCTCCTCGACGCCCTCGAGGACGCCGGCTACCAGCCTGCCGACGTCAAGTGGCTCATCAACACCCACCTCCACTTCGACCACGCCGGCGGCAACACCTACCGCGATCCCGCCCGCGTCGGCGAGGACGAAGGCGCCCTCCGCCCCACCTTCCCGAACGCGACGTACGTCGTCCAGCGCGGCGACCTCGAGTTCGCGCGCAAGACCAACGAGCGCACCCGCGCCAGCTATCTCGCGCCCAACTTCGAGCCGATCGCGGATGCGGGAAAGTTCAAGCTCCTGAACGGCGACGCCGAGATCCTGCCGGGCATCTTCGCGCGGGTGACGCCGGGGCACGTGCCCTGGCACCAGGCCGTCCTGGTCGAGGACGGCGGGGAGACCGCCGCCTTCGTCGCCGACCTGATCCCGACGTCGGCACACCTGCGGCTCCCCTGGATCATGGGCTACGACCTGGAGCCGCTCCGGAGCCTCGAGAGCAAGCGCCAGCTCCTCCGCGAGGCGGCCGACGAGGGCTGGCGGATCGTCTTCGAGCACGACGCGGCGACGGCATGGGGACGGGTGGTGCGGAAGGGCGGCGGCGTCGGGCTCGAGGACGTGGTGCCGGTCGAAGCCCCGCCTGCTTGACACTGCCGGTACGGATTCGTATCGTCGGCGCAACCCCGGAAAAATCGAAACGGCGTCCCCGCGTCACGGGAGGTCCCGATGCGCGATCGCACCGCTGCTCTTCGCCTCTTCGCCGGCATCATGGCCGCGATGGCTGCGCCCCTGGCGCCCAGTGCCGGTGCCCAGGCCGGCCCGGCGATCGATCCATGCGAGATCCTCACCGGGTCGGACGTCGAGGAAGTGACCGGCGAGAAGCCCGATCACGCACCGCGCCCGCGGCGCACCGATTACGGCACGATGCAGACCTTCGTCTGCACCCACCGGACCCCCGGCTGGACCGTGGCCCTCCACATCGAGCGCGGCCGGAACGCCGAAGAGGTGGAAGGCTACCTCAAGACCCTCGGCGCGGTCGTGAAGCAGACGACCGCCGCGCCTTCCCTGACTCCCGTCCCCGGCCTCGGTGACCGCGCCTGGTGGGGCCCGATCAACCCGACCAGCGGCATCCTGCACGTCGTCAAGGGCACCGACATCGTCTGGCTGCAGACGCACGGACGCGGAAAGGACGCCGGGACGCTGGAAAAGACCAGGCTGCTGATGCAGACCGCGTTGTCCCGCTACGCGCCGACGCCTAACCCCTGACGCCCGCCTCCACCAGCTCCGCCGTCAACCGATCCACCTCCGCGGCCTCCGCCGGCGTCCGCGCGTAGGTCGCGGCCTGGTCGAGCCAGGTGAGCGCTTCCTCGTGCGTGAAGCGCGCGCTCGCCGTCCGGCTTGCGGCCAGCGCCGCCCGGTAGGCGAGCCCGACGTCGCCGCCGCGCTCCGCATGCCGCGCGATCTCGCCCGCGGTCAGCTCGTTGCCCGAGGCATCCGCCAGCATCTGCATGGTGAGGGCCAGTGCGCGGTGCACCTCCCGGCGGCGCGAGGGGGAGAGTCCGTCGCGCACCACGCGGCCGATCACCGGGTGCGCGCACCGGTAGGCGTCCCCCTCCTCGACCAGGAGCCGCCGCCCGGCCAGGGCGTCGCCCAGGGCGGCGGCGTGCAGCCGCGAGATGCCGTGCACGTGCGAGAGCAGCTCGGTGTCGCAGCCCACCTCCGCGACCGCCACCGTGACCAGCACGTCGTGCGCCATCTCCGGGAGCCGTTCGACCCGCTCGGCGATCGCGTCGTGCACCGAGCGCGACATCGGCACCTCGAGCGCGCCGTCGGGGTGCAGCGCGCCGGGCAGGATCCAGGCGCGGGAGGCCGGGTCCTCCCGCAGCACCTCGCGG
Source organism: uncultured Gemmatimonadota bacterium (assembly GCA_946480845.1). Next base: position 5,174 of record CAMLLJ010000118.1, on the reverse strand, counting down.
GTGAACAGCGTCTTGAGCAGTTCCTGCACGTAGAACGGGTTGCCGCCCGTCACGTCGAACAGCCGCGCCGAGAACGCCCGGACTTCGGGCGAGTCCTCCAGACGCCCCAGCTCGGCGATCAGCGCGCGAATCCCCTCGGCGCTGAGCGGCGCGAGCGTGATGCAGGCGGTGTGGGCCCGGGTGCGCCAGACCCGGCAAAGCCGGGCGGCAGGCGCATCGCGGTCCAGCTCGCCCAGGGTGAGGAGGCCCAGGAAGAGCACCGGTGCGCGCTCGAGCCGCCGGGTGAGGAAGAGGAGGAGACTGCAGGAGTCCTCGTCGCACCACTGCAGGTCGTCGATCGCCACGACCACGCGGCGCTCGGCCGACAGGGCGAGGAGCATCTGGGCGATCCCCTCGAAGAGCCGGCTCCCGTGCGTCGACTCGCTCGTGGGCGAGGAGGCGGGGAGCCCGGGGAAACGCTGCCGCAGCTCGGGCACCAGGCGCGCCACTTCCGAGAGCCATTCCGGTTCGGTCCCGCCGATCCCGGGCTCGTGAATCGCCTCGCGCACGACTTCCACCATCGGACCGAAGGGAACGCCGGCCCGCCCGCCGTACCCGCGCCCGCGGAGCGCGGTCCCGCCGTCCGCCACGAGCCAGCGGAGGAACTCATCGGCGAGGCGCGTCTTCCCCACGCCTGCCTCGCCGTCCACCATCACGATTCCCCCGCCGCCCGAGCGGAGCCCCCGCCAGGCGCCCGCGAGCGTCCGCCACTCGGCATCGCGCTCGACCAGGGCCGCCTGGAGCGCGGGCGGATCGTCGTACCAGTCGGTCGCCGCATTGGGAGCCGGCGTCTCGGCGCTGTCCGCCTCCACCCGCCGGACCAGCGCCAGCAGCTCCCGCCCCGGCACGTCGCCAGTCTCGCGCTCGAGGTGCCGGCGGTAGTCGGTGAAGCGCGAGAGCGCGGCGCGCCGGTCACCCGCGAGCCAGCTCGCCTCGACCGCCAGGCGGATGGCCGGCTCGGACAGGGAGTCGGCGGCCAGCCACCGGTCGGCCACCTGCAGCGCCTCACGCCACGCGTGTCGCGCGATGGCGTCCCGGCCCAGCGCGGCCAGGACATCCTGGTATTCGCGCAGGAGCTGCGAGCGGGCGCGCTCGAGCCACTCGTCGAAGGCCGGCGCATGGCGGACGGAGAATCCGGTGAGGGCATGGGGGATGTCGAACCGGCCGGCGGCAGCCGGATCCTCGCGGGCGGCGGCCCTGAAGCTCGCGATGTCGCAGGCGATCGACCCGTCCAGGCTGACGCAGCTCCGCTCGGCGTCGAGGTGGGAGCCCAGGGCATCGCGCAGATGCTTGAGGGCCTGGCGGAGCGACGCCCGTGCGTCCGCGTCCGACGACTCGCCCCAGAGGAGCGTCGCCAGTTCCTCCCGGCTGTGGGGGCCGGGCTCGAGGACGAGGTAGGCGAGGAGCGACAGCTCCTTGGCTCCCAGGCGCACCGGTGGTCCGCCCTCGCCACGGGAGAGGGCAGGTGGACCGAGCAGTCGCAGGGCGAAGGAGCTCGTTGGACCTCCGGATGTATCGGACTGAATCGCCAAGGTACGGCCGGCGTCGGATCGCGCAAGGGCCGGGTTCACGCGCAATTCACGATACGGCGGCATCCGACCCCCTGGTCGTTCACGCTGGCGGCCCGAAACGGCTGGAATGCGCCAGGGCTGTTCACGGGGTTTTCACGAAGTGGCCCTAGCTTCGTCCCAGGTAGTTGGACACGGCGCCACTGACCCGGAACCCCACAAGGAGCCGCACCATGGACAAGAAGAACATCAAGATCGTGCTGACCCCCGAGCAGAAGAGCCAGCTCGAGAAGAGCACGGGCAAGTCGGTGGACGCCATCGAGCTGAACGCGGAAGAGCTCGAGCAGCGGATCGCCCCGAAGACGATGGTCTGAGTCCGTCCCACGCCCCACAAGGAGAGCACCATGTCGAACGAGAAGAAGCACCTGCGGATCGAGCTGACCAGCGAGCAGAAGAGCCAGGTCGCCCAGGCCACGGGCAAGAGCGCCGAAGCCATCGAGCTGAGCGTGGAAGAGCTCGAGCAGCGGATCGCCCCGAAGACGGCCATCCCGGGCGCCGGCGCCTGACGCACCGAAGCACCGTCTCGCATCGCGGGCGCCGGCTCACGCCGGCGCCCGTGCTGCGCAGGGCCCCGATTTTTCACGATCTTTTCACGCCGCGTCAGTAAGTTGCGTCGCGACGTCGAGCCTTCCCGCACCGCCAGGACAATGTGACAGTCACTTCCGCCGCCACCACCGGGCCGGACGCAGCGCCGCGCGAGCGGGGCGAGCACTATCGCCTCCTCTATGAGTGCGCCCTGGCGTTCGCCGCCGCCGGTGACATGGACTCGCTGCTCCAGGCGGTGGTGGAGCGGTGCTGCACCCTGCTGCGCGCCGACGATGGCGGGCTCTGGCTGGCGGACGCGGGGACGCTCCAGCTCCGCGCCGCGACCGCGGACGAGATCACCGGGCCGTTCGTCGCGTCGGAGATGCTCGAGGCGGACGGGACGCTGGTGGGCCGGATCGACGTGGCCGCGGGAGCTGCGCGGGGCGACTTCAATGCGGCTGACCGGGCCCTCCTCCACGACCTCGCACCCCTGGCGGGAGCGGCCTTCGCGCGGGTGCTGTCCTCCGCAGGGCCGGCGCGCGCCGCCGCCGCCACGCCGGTGCCGGCGCCGGCCGAGTCGGGCGCCGCCGACCTCAAGCTGCTCCTCGAGATCAGCCGGGAGATCACCTCCACCCTCGATCTCGACCGCGTGCTCCGCACCGTCGTCAACCTCTCCGCCCGGGCCCTCACCTTCGATCGCGCCGCCGTCGCCCTCTACGACAAGGGCATCTGCGACATCCGCGCGCTGGCCGGGCAGGACACGATCAATCCGAAGGCCCCGAAAGTCCTCGACCTCGCCGCGCGCGCCGCCTGGGTGGCGGGCCACGGCGAGTCCTTCTACCTGGTGGACCGCGAGGACCCGGCCTCGGACGCCGAGCGCCAGCTGGTGCAGATCTTCGGGCAGGACCTCGAGGCCGACGAGGTCCGGAGCGGGCTCTACCTGCCGCTCATGGACGAGGAGGGCACCGTCGGCATCCTGCTCTTCGAGGCCACGCGCCCGGAGTTCGCCACCGAGGAGCAGCGGGAGATCGCCGCCATCCTCGCCAACCAGACCGCCGTGGCCCTGCGCAATGCCCAGCTCTACGCGCAGGTGCCGCTGGTGGACACGCTGGGTGCGCTGGCGGCGAATCAGCGCGCTTTCAGGGAGCTGCCGCGGCAGCGCCGCCAGCTCTACGCGGCGGCGGCGCTCCTGGCGCTGGTCGCGCTCACCATGGTGCGGTGGCCGCTCCGGGTGAGCGGCGCGGCGCCGGCCTTTCGCCCGGCGGCGCTGACCCCGGTGCGCGCGCTGGTTCCCGGGGTCATCGAGCGGGTGCTGGTTCGCGAGGGGACGCCGGTGGCGCGCGGCGCCGCCATTGCCCAGCTCCGGGACATCGAGCTGCGCACCGCCCGGACGGCAGCCGCGGCCGCGGTCGTGGCGAGCGACCGCGCCGCCTCGCTCGCCGCGAGCCGGGGCGATGCCGCCGAGGAGCGGCTGCAGCGGCTGCGCTCGGAAACGCTCCGGCAGGAGGTGGCGCTGCTCGACGAGGAGCTCGCGGCGGCGACGATCCGGGCACCGGTCGCCGGCGTGGTGCTCACGCCGCGGCCCGAGGAGCAGGTCGGCTCCCACCTCGATGCGGGCGACCTGATGGTGACCGTCGGCCGCACCGACAGTCTCGAGCTCGAGTTCGGCATCAACCAGCGCGATATCGCCCGCGTGGAGCTCGGTGACGAGGTGCGGCTCCGCGTCGACGCCATGCCGCAGCGCACCTTCACCGGCCGCGTCACCTCACTCGGGCCGCTCCCCACCGACTCCGCGGAGCAGGTGAGCTTCCCCGTGCGCGCCGCGGTCGGCAATCCCGACGGCCTGCTCCGGCCAGGCATGGCGGCGCACGCGCGCGTGCTCACCGAGCCGGCCTCGCTGGCGACGCGGATCTTCCGGGCCCCGGTGCGCTGGTTCCGGCTTCTCTGGTGGAGGGCGTGGTCATGAGGATGTGCATCGGCCTGGCGGCCGTGATGGTGATGGCGTGCGGCAAGGGGCAGCGCGCCGAGGAGTCCGGCGCCGTGCCGGCCGGGCGGCAGGCCCCCGACGCGCTCGCCGTGGTGGACACGGCGACGGTGGACGCGCCGCTCCGGCTCGCCGGCCAGCTCTACGTCGAGAACGACGCGGTGGTGATCGCGCGCGCTCCCGGACTGGTCGAGTCGGTCGCCGCCGACCTCGGCGGCAGGGTGTCGGCCGGGCAGCTCCTCGCGCGGCTCGAGAGCGTGGACCAGGAGATCGCCCTCGCCCGCGCCACCGAGGAGGCGGACAACGCACGGCGCATCGCCGAGCGGGTGCGGTCGCTCGCGCAGGCGGGCGGCGCCACCACGGCGGAGCTGGAGAAGGCGGAGTCCGAGCTGATCCGCGCGGGCATCCAGCTCCGGCAGGCGCAGCGCGACCTGGCGCTCACGCGGGTGACGGCGCCCTTCGCCGGCGTGGTCACGGCGCGGATGGCACGGGCCAGGCGCGTGGTCGCGGTCGGCGACTCGCTCTTCCGCGTCACCGCCGCCGCGCCGCTGCTCGTCTCGGTGCGCGTCCCGGAAAGCTCCGCCGAGGCCGTGCGCACCGGCGCGTCCGCCACGGTCATGGGCCTCCATGGCGTGAGCGCCGGCGCCAGGGTGCTCCGCGCCTCCCCGGCGATCGACGCCGGCAGCGGGACGCGGGAGCTGGTGCTCCAGGTGGAGCCGTCGGCCCGGCTGATGCCGGGCTCGAGCGTCACGGTCGAGCTGGGCGCCGAGCGGCGCCAGGTGGTGGCGATGCCGAAGGAGGCGGTGGCGGAGGACGGCTACGCGCTGGTCTGGGCCGACGACCGCACCACGCTCCGCGCCATCACCCTCGGCGCCGACCTCGGCGGCGGGCGGGTGGAGGTGCTGAGCGGCCTCGCCCCGGGCGAGTACGCGATCGCGATGACGACGACTCCGGCCGGGTACAACACCGCCGCGAACGCCAGCGCGACGATCACCGCGGGTGAGACGACGACCGTCGAGGTCGCGCTCACCGCGATCCCGAACCCCGGCTCGCTGGCG
>CAMLLJ010000117.1 GCA_946480845.1 uncultured Gemmatimonadota bacterium | reverse complement strand
GGGATGACCCCGCGGGCGCCTAATGCCCCGCCACCCCCCGCTCATGATACCGCGCATACACATCCCCATGGCGGGCATCGGCGTACGTGAGGAACAGCGTCCTCCGGCTCTCGCTCGACGCGTTCGGGGCGCTGCGGTGCGGGGTGAGGCTGTGGAAGAGGAGCAGGTCGCCGGAGGAGAGCGGCGGGATCTCGCCGGTGCTGAGATCGATGCTGCGCTCGTCCACGTCGAGCGGCTCGTCGGTGCCCGGGGTGAGGCGGCCGTGATGCAGGGCCGGAAAGACCTCCACGCCGCCGTTGCCGGTGTGCGCGGCGTCGATCGCCACCGCGACGCTCACCATCTCGTCCGCGGGAATGCCCAGCCACGCCCAGTAGGGATAGTCCTGGTGCATCTGGTACCCGCGGGTGCCGGGGCGCTTCTCGATCAGCTTGGCCTTGACCAGCGTAGGCGTGGCGCCGAGGACGCTCCGCACCACCGCGGTCACCCGCGGGTCGTTGGCGAGCCGCGCGAACGGCCGTGACACGTCGAGCACCGGGTCGATCCGGTCCGCGATCATCCCGCCGGCCGCGTGCGCGCGCCGCTGGATGCGGCTCGACGCCGTCTTGCCGTCGGCCACTTCGGCCCAGAGCCGCTCGCACTCGCGCTGCCATCCGGTCACCTCGACCGGCGTGAAGAGCCCGCGCGCGACGACGTACCCGGTCGCCCGGTAGTCGTCCGCGTCGAGTCCGCGCGCCCGCATCGCCTCCGTCATGTCCCCGCCTTCATCAGAAGAGTGTGCCGGGGCCGCGGCGCCGCCAGCGGCGCGACCCATTCGTACTGCCGTACCACCGGTTCGAATCCGAGTGCCCGGTACATCGCCAGCGCGTGATGCCGCTCCAGCGCGAAGCAGCCGATGCCGAGGGCACCGTCGGCGGCCGCCGTCTCCGCGGCGAGCCGGACGAGGTGCCGGGCCAGCCCGCGGCCGCGGAACGTCGGGTGCAGGACCAGGTTCTTGAAACGCACGAGCTGTCCCTGCCCCGCGAGCCCGAAGCTGCCGCACACCGTCCCGTCGAGCCGCACCAGCCAGGGGCGGAGGTAGCCCGCACCGGCGCGGCGCCGCTCCATCGAGACCCACAGCTCGGCGGGCGCCGCATGCCCGTCGGGCCCGACCGGGCAGGCGCGGTGGAAGTCGAGCTTGGCACGCCACGCCTCCGGCGAGCGCACCGGCTCGAGCGTCATGCCGTGAGGGAGCGCGCCGCCGGCCCACGCAGCGCCCGAGCGGCGCACCAGCCCCACTTCGACGGTGCGCATCGCCCCGGCGCGCGCGAGCGTCGCGGCGAGCGGACCCGTGGGCTCATCGAGGTAGATCCGCAGCGCGGCGCACCCGGCCGCGCGCACCTCGCGCCCCATCAGGCCGAGCCATCGCTCCGGCTCGCCGGCCTCGGCCTGGCGGACGCGGTGCACCACGCACGCCGCCGCCAGCGACTCCATCCCGCGCAGGAGGGCCACGGTGGCCCCGGGCACGTCGCGCACCTCGGCGCCCGCCTCGAAATAGGCGCGGTCGCTCTCCAGCAGCGCTGCCGCCAGCGACACCGGGCCAGCCTCCATGCCCGCTCCGTAGCGCCCGAGCCACAACAGCCCGACGCCTGAGATGTGGAGTTGGAACGACTTGCGCGCACCGGGCGGGGGACGAACCGGGGCGACAGGGGCTGCAGGCGCAAGCGACGTGCCGCCATTGACGTTCCCGGTGGCCATTCTCATAGTGGGGCAATCGTGACCGTGGGATGGTGGAGCTGAGGACGCTGATTCCGCACAGGACTGGTTGCAGTGACCGACTCGGTAGACCAGGGCAGGACTGAGTTTGAATCCCGGCAATGGCGGGCCGCCTATGAACAGCTCGCTGCCGCCGATCGCGCCTCGCCTCTTGGGCCCGAGGACCTCGAGCGGCTGGCAATCGCCGCCTCACTCCTGGGTCTCCTCCCCGAAGCTGTCGCGTGCTGGACCCGTGCGCACCAGGCGTTCGTTGCCCGGGCGGAGTCCCGGCGGGCCGCTCGCTGCGCCTTCTGGCTCGCGTATGGTCTCATGGACCAGGGCGAATCGGCCCAGGCGGCGGGATGGTTCGGCCGGGGCAGGCGTCTCCTCGCGGGGGAGTCCGAGAGCGTCGAGCAGGGTTATTTCCTGTTTCCCGAAGCGTTCGCCGCGATCGCCCAGGGCAACCTGGCCGCGGCGTGCGAAGGCTTCGCCCGCATGACGCGAATCGGCGAACGATTCGGCGATCGTGACCTGATCGCGCTGGGCCGGCATGGGGAAGGGCGTGCCCTGGTCCGGATGGGCGAAACGGCACGCGGGCTTGGACTCCTCGACGAAAGCATGGTTGCAGTGACAGCGGGCGAAGTGTCACCGCTGGTCGCCGGCGATGTCTACTGCGGCGTGCTTTCCGCGTGCCAGGAGGCCTTTGACGTCCAGCGGGCCCGGGAATGGACCGCCGCGCTCGACAGCTGGTGTGCCGCCCAGCCTGACCTCGTGGCCTACCGGGGGCAATGCCTGGTCCGTCGGGCAGAAGTGGCGCGATGGCGCGGGGACTGGGATGACGCGATTGCGCAGGCCGAACGGGCCTGCGCCCAATTTGCCGCCGCGCCGGGTCAGCCGGGGGCAGGAGAAGCTTCCTACCAGCTCGGCGAGTTGTTCCGGCTTCGCAGAGCGTGGGACGAGTCGGAGCGCGCGTACCGGGAAGCAAGCCGGCTGGGACGGCGGCCCCAGCCGGGGATGGCGCTGCTCCGCTTCGCCCAGGGGCAGATCGCAAACGCCGCCTCGACCATCTACGGCGCCCTGGAAGAGAGTCAGGCCCCGCGCGTCCGTGCCGCCCTGCTTCCGGCGGCCGTCGAAATCGGAATTGCCATGGGAGACCTGACACGCGCGCGCGCATGCCTGGCGGAGCTGGCTGCCCTGGCGAATCAGATGGGATCGCCATTCCTGACGGCCTCCGCCGCGATGGCGGAAGGCGCCCTCAGTCTCCGCGAGAAGAACAACGGTTATGCGCTCGCCGCGCTCCGGAAGGCCGCGGAGTCATGGCGGGGTCTCGACGTTCCCTACGAAGGGGCCCGCACCGGCGTGCTCCTTGCCATCGCCTGCCGCCGACTGGGGGATTCGGACACCTGCGAGCTGGAGCTTGACGCCGCCCGGCAGGTGCTCGCCGCGCTGGGTGCGGTGGACGAGATCGCCAGGCTCGAATCGGTCTTTCGGGGCGACGACGTGTTGACCGGTCGCGAGCGCGAGGTGCTTGCCTCGGTCGCGACCGGAAAGACGAACCGCAGCGTCGCCCGCGAGCTCGGTATCAGTGAAAAGACCGTCGCCCGGCACCTGAGCAACATCTTCACCAAGCTCGACCTCTCTTCCCGTGCCGCCGCGACGGCATACGCGTACGAGCAGGGCATCGCTCCTGCATCAAATGACCCATCCCGATCGCGCGGGTAATGGTGCGTTCGCCCGATGCGGGCCCGGGCCGGCCGCCCTAACATCGAGCCGACCTTCACAGGATGGCTCCGATGCAGACCACTCAGGCAACCTCTGGCCTCCGCGAGAGCACAAGCTCACTCAGCGGACCCGAGCTGCGGCAGGCACTTCTGCGCGACCTGCCGGTGCGTTCCCGCCGCGTCACCCTCGCAGGAATTCGCACCGCGATCCTGGAGGCGGGCGAGGGTCCCCCGATGGTCCTGCTCCATGGGCCGGGGGGCAACGTGACCACCTGGAGCCGGCTGATACCTCACCTCGTATCCGGTTTCTCGCTGGTCATGCCGGACCTCCCGGGCCATGGTGATTCCGCGGTAGAACGCGGGCAGCTGGAGCCCGACCAGGTCGTGGAGTGGCTCGATGCCCTGATCGGAGAGACCTGCGCCGAGTCTCCGAGCGTACTGGGTCACACCCTGGGGGGCGGGATCGCCCTGCGTTACGCGCTGGGCCATGCCCACCGGATTCGCCGGCTCGTGCTGCTCGACAGCTTCGGGCTGGCTCCCTTTCACCCCCAGCCGGAATTCGGGGCTGCCATCGAGCGGTTCGTCACCGCCCCCTCGCCCGCGACCCACGAAGCTCTCTGGCGGCAGTGCGCACATGACCTCGACCGTGTGCGCCAGGGCATGGGTGCAAGCTGGGAAACCTTCGAGCGGTACAACCTTGAGCTGGCGCAGGCGCCCACGGCAGCTCCGGCGATGATGACATTGATCGGACATTTCGGGGCGAACGCCATCCCGCTCGAGGAGCTGGTCCGCATTCGGCCGCCGGTGCATCTCGCCTGGGGGCGGCACGATCGCGCCACGCCACTGTCAGTGGCGCAGGAGATCAGTGCCCGCCTGGGCTGGCGTCTCACCGTGTTCGACCACTCGGCGGATGATCCCTCGATCGAAGAGCCGAAGGCCCTGGCAGGGGTACTGCAAAGCATGAAGGACCAGTGAGCCGGCAGGCGGGACTGCCGTCGTTCCGGCCGTCCCGCCGTCTCAACTCAGGTGCGCCCGGCGCCAGAGCCCGGCGCTGAGCAGGCCGATCGTGATCACGATGCCGGCGACCACCATGGCGCGAGTCGAGACCGGCAGCGCTTCCCCGATGGTGGCGAGGAGCCAGAACTTGGGGAAGCGGCCGAGGAGGAAGGCGAGGAGGTAGCGGCGGATGTCGTAGCCGGCGAGGATCGCCAGGATGCGCCCGCCCCAGTCGGGCGCGGGAGAGAGGGCGAAGAGCCACACGACGAGGAAAGGCTGCTTGCCGAACAGCTTCACCAGCCGGCCGGAGACGGCGCGCGCCTTGAGCGCCTCCAGCCGCTTGAGCTCCGACATCCAGTTGTAGAGGCGGTAGTTGAGCCACTCCATCGCCACGCTGAGCACGGCGCCGAGCCCGGCGATCAGCAGCGGCGGATAGAGCTTGCCGAAGGCGAGCAGCATCGGCTCGAACGCCGCCGGGAAGAGCGGCGACCAGGGGCCGTGCACCAGCAGGGTGGTGACCACGAAGGGGCCGAGCTTGGCGAGCTCGGCCCACCATTCAGTCACTCGCGCGTTCCCAGAGGTTCACCGGCACCTTGTCGCCCTGCGCGACGGCGACGCCGTACGCCCCGATCACCAGGAGCCAGATCAGCACGTAAAGCGGCACGAACCGCTGCCGGAGCCGGAGCCACTCGGGGAACACCACCGGCTTGTTGGCGAACTTCCCGCGCGGCTTGCTGGGGAAGAAGAAGGTCTTGTAGGTCTCCGTCGTCATGATGACGAAGCCCTCCGCCGCCATCGTGATGAACACCAGGTCGTCGGTGAGCAGCGAGACCAGCACCGCGTACACCCCCGCCATGAACGGGCTGCGGAAGAACTTGAAGATCTGGAACCCCTCGATCGGCGCGTCCTTCCAGGCCCCGCCGAACGCGGAGATCCAGCCGGCGGCCCCGCCGACGAGGAAGACGACCCAGAGCGGCGCCGGCCCGCCGATGGCGCGCTGGAGCTGGAGGATGAGCCAGAGCGTCAGCACCATGATCCCCACGTACGCCACGCCCAGCAGCATGCGGAGCCCGCGGCTCTCCACCGGCCGGCCGAAGACCGCGAACTGCATCGGGATGGTGTACTTGGACTGGTCCTGCTGCCGGAAGAAGGTCTTGTACGCCTCGGCCACCGCGCGCTCCACGACGTAGACCAGCCCGAAGAAGAGCACGAACGACGCCGCATCGACCGGGAAGAGCCCGGTAAGCCGCGAGATGAGCAGCGCGACCAGGATCCCGAACACCATGCTGCGCGCGAACACCCGCGGCGTGAACCCTTCGTGCGGCGCGTCCTTGTACATCCCCCAGATGGACGAGTGCGAGCCGGCGACGAGCCCGGTGAGCGCGGAGCAGAGGTAGGGATCCATTCGGTCTCCTGAGTGTAGAACCGGCGATCCGGGGCCAGCGTCAGTCCTTCAATGCTTCTTCCACCAGCTCCAGGTCCCGCCTCGCCCTGTTCGTCGTCATTTCCGGCTCGCGGCCGGTCCGGATCGACTCGAAGAAGTCCGCGAACATCGCGGCGTAGCCGCTGATGTCGCGGAAGCCGGGAAAGATAAGCCGGGGCCTCGGCCCGGCCACCGCGACGAAGAGGCCGTTCGATTCGAAGGCGATCGAGCCTGTGGTGCCGTAGATGCGCGAGAGGCGGAGGCCCTTGAGCAGGGACGGCGTGTCCCAGGCGTGGAAGAGCGAGCCCACTGCCCCCTCGGCGTAACGCGCCACCACAAGGATGCTGCGCTCGATGGTATCGGTGGGGCCCGGACGGAAGCCCTCCACCGACTGGATGGTGAGCCCCAGCGCCCCCATGAAGTTCACCCAGTGGATCCCGCCCTCGAAGAGCGCGCCGCCGCCGGCCGCCGTCTCGTCGTCGCGCCAGCCGCCGGTCTGCTGGTGCTTGAGCGCCTTGACGATGAGGTAGCGCACCTCGCCGATCGCACCCGAGGTGATCAGCCCCCTGAGCGTGCGCACCAGCGGGCGGTAGTAGTAGTTCTCGGCGACGAAGACGCGCCGGCCCGCCGTCGCCGCTTCGCGCTCGACCAGGTCGAAGTCGCTCGAGTGCATGAACGGGGGCTTCTCCACGATCACGTGCTTCCCCGCCTCGAGCCCCGCCAGCGCCAGCTCGAGATGGTGCGCCGTCGGCGTGGCGACCAGCACCGTGTCGATGCGCGGGTCGGCCAGCGCGGCTTCGTACCCGCCGAAGGCGCCCGCGCCGCCCAGCTCGGCGTTGAAGGCGGCGGAGCGTCCCGCGTCGCGGCTGGCGAAGAAGCGCGCGACGTCGGGATGCCGCCTGCCGATGAGGCGCGCATGCCGGCGGGTGATCGCGCCGCAGCCGAGGAAGGCGAGGTTCATCGGGTCACCGGGCGGCCAGTGCCTCCGCGGCGCGCAGGGCGTTCGCGGCGATGGTGAGGCTCGGGTTCACGCCGGCCGACGTCGGCAGCGCGCTGCCATCCACCACGAGCAGGTTGTCGATGCCCCGGAAGCGGCACTCGCCGTCGAGCGGCGAGGTGCGCGGGTCCCGGCCCATGCGCACCGTGCCCAGCGCATGGGAGAAGGTGGCGATGTGATGGTTGTAGAACGCCAGCGCGCCGGCGCGGCGGAGCACGCGGCGCGCGGTCTTCGCGAGGGTGCGCACCGCGGCCTCGTCGCGCTCGGTGTAGCGGTGCCGGATGCGGAGCACCGGCATGCCGAAGCTGTCCGTGCGGCTGCCGTCGATGGACACCCGGTTCTCCAGCCGCGGCTGGTCCTCGGCGATGGCGAGGAGGCCCGTGGTCTGCGGCACCACCAGCGCCGCGAGCGGTCCGAGGACCCGCGGCACCTGCGCGCGCACCAGCGACACGGGCGGCGTCACCAGCTGCTGCAGGCCGCCCAGCCGCTCGCGCGGCCCCTCACCCGACGGGTCGCCGAAGTAGAGGTCGTGGATCGCGAGGTGCTTGTGAAAACGGCCCTCGGGATCGGGCCGGCGACGGAAGAACCCCAGCACGATCCGGTTGCAGTGGCGCATGAGGTAGCCGCCCAGCGCCTCGGGCGCGGGCGTCACCGAGTCGAGCCCCGAGGCCATCAGCAGGTGCGGCGTCGCCAGCGTGCCGGCGGCGAGGATCACCTGCGCCGCCGCCACCGTCGTCCGCTCGCCGGTGGCGGCGTGCACGTACTCGACGCCGGTGATGCGCCGGCCGTCGTGCGCGAGCCGGGTGGCGACGGCCTCGGTCCGGACCTCGAGCCCGTCGCGCAGGAGCGGCGGCAGGATCGCCGTGGCCAGGTCGTTCTTGGCGCTGATCGCGCAGGCGAAGCCGTCACAGGTCGGGCAGAGGGTGCAGGTGGTCCGGCCCTCGGCGCCGTAGTTGATGGCGACGGGGAGCCGGAAGGGGTTGAGCCCGAGCGAGCGCGCGGCGTCGCGGATGCGGATCGACACCGGCGCGAGCGGCGGCGGCGCCTGCGGAAATGGGGCGCTGCGCCACGGCTCGGTCGGGTCCTCGCCGGAGGTCCCGGCCACGCCGATGAGCTGCTCGACCCGCGTGTAATATGGCTCGAGCTCCGCGTAGCCGTACGGCCACTCGGCGCCGGAATCCCCCGCCACCTCCGCTGACCGCTCGAAGTCCTGCTCCCGGAACCGGAGCGACACGCCGCCGTAGAACACCGACGGCCCGCCCACGCAGAAGAACCCGCCGGTCGTCGAGCGGCCGGCGTCGTCTTCCACTTCGTACGGCGTGGCAGTCGAATAGTGCTCGGAAAGCTGTGCGGCGGACTCGGGCAGCCAGTTGTCGGGCCCCCGCTCCACCCAGCGGCCTCGTTCCAGCAGGAGCACCCGCCGCCCGGCCCGCACCAGCGCATGCGCCGCCAGCGCCCCGCCGAACCCGCTCCCGATGATGATGGCGTCGTGCATTGGGGACGAAATCTAACCATGGAAGGGGGGCTGAGGAATTTCTTTCTTGATCGGGCGCGGAGACGCGGAGACGCGGAGACGCGGAGAAAAGCAACAGCA
>CAMLLJ010000116.1 GCA_946480845.1 uncultured Gemmatimonadota bacterium | reverse complement strand
CGCGGCGCAGGGCGGCATCAACGCGGCCAAGAACTACCAGAACGACGGCGACAGCGTCTACCGCCTCTTCTACGACACCGTCAAGGGCGGCGACTTCCGTGCGCGCGAGGCGAACGTCTACCGCCTGGCCCAGATCAGCGTCAACATCATCGACCAGGCGGTGGCGCAGGGCGTGCCGTTCGCGCGCGAGTACGGCGGCCTGCTCGACAACCGGTCGTTCGGCGGCGCCCAGGTCTCCCGCACCTTCTACGCTCGCGGGCAGACCGGCCAGCAGCTCCTGCTCGGCGCCTACCAGGCGCTGGAGAAGGAGATCGCCCGGGGCGGGGTCACCATGTACCCGCGGACCGAGATGCTCGACCTGGTCCTGGTGGACGGGCGCGCCCGCGGCATCGTCACGCGTGATCTGGTGACCGGCGCGATCGAGGCGCACGCCGCGGACGCGGTGGTGCTGGGGACGGGCGGGTACGGCAACGTCTTCTACCTCTCCACCAACGCCAAGGGCTCCAACGCCACGGCCATCTGGCGCGCCCACCGGCGCGGCGCGGCATTCGCCAACCCCTGCTACACCCAGATCCACCCCACCTGCATTCCCGTGAGCGGCGAGCACCAGTCGAAGCTCACGCTGATGAGCGAGTCGCTCCGGAACGACGGGCGCGTCTGGGTCCCGAAGCAGCCCGGAGACCGGCGGGCGCCGGACCAGATTCCCGAGTCGGAGCGCGACTACTACCTGGAGCGCAAGTACCCCAGCTTCGGCAACCTCGCGCCGCGGGACATCGCCTCCCGGGCGGCCAAGGAGGCGTGCGACTCCGGGCGCGGCGTCGGCCCCGGGGGCCTGGGCGTCTACCTCGACTTCGCGGATGCCATCGCGCGGCTGGGCGAGGACCGGATCCGCGAGCGCTACGGCAACCTCTTCGAGATGTACCAGCGGATCACCGACGAGAACCCGTACCGCGTCCCGATGCGGATCTTCCCCGCGGTGCACTACACGATGGGCGGGCTCTGGGTGGACTACAACCTGATGAGCACCATCCCCGGCCTGCACGTGATGGGGGAGGCGAACTTCTCCGACCACGGAGCCAACCGCCTGGGCGCGAGCGCGCTGATGCAGGGACTCGCCGACGGGTACTTCATCCTGCCGCTCACCATCGGCGACTACCTGGCGAGCGCGCGGCCGGCGCCGGTGGACACGACCCATCCCGCCTTCGCCGAGGCGATCGAGGGGATCACCCGGCTCACGCGCCGGTTCGTCGAGACCAGCGGGACCCGCACCGTGGACTCGTTCCACCGCGAGCTGGGCCGGCTGATGTGGGAGAAGTGCGGCATGGCGCGCAACGCGACCGGCCTGCGCGAGGCGCTGGAGGAGATTCCCCGCCTGCGCGAGGCGTTCTGGCGTGAGGTGAACGTCCCCGGGAGCGACCGGGAGCTGAACCAGGCGCTGGAGCGCGCCGGGCGGGTCGCCGACTTCTTCGAGCTGGCCGAGCTGATGTGCCGCGACGCGCTGCACCGCGAGGAGTCGTGCGGCGGGCACTTCCGCGAGGAGCACCAGACCGAGGACGGCGAGGCGAGGCGCGACGACGAGCGCTTCGCATACGTGGCGGCCTGGGAATACCTCGGACCGGACCAGCCCCAGCGGCTGCACCGCGAGCCGCTCGACTTCGAGCATGTGCACCTGGCCCAGCGGAGCTACAAGTGACGGCGGCGGCCGAAGGGCGGACGATGACGCTCACGCTGCACGTCTGGCGGCAGCACGACCGCGAGACACCTGGCGCCATGGTGCGGTACGACGCGCCGGGCATCAGCCCGGACATGTCGTTCCTGGAGATGCTCGACGTCGTCAACGAGCGGCTGCAGGAGCGGGGCGAGGACCCGATCGCCTTCGACCACGACTGCCGCGAGGGGATCTGCGGGGCCTGCAGCCTGATGATCAACGGCGTCGCGCACGGGCCGGAGCAGGGGACTGCCACCTGCCAGCTGCACATGCGCAGCTTCGCCGACGGGGACGACATCTGGATCGAGCCGTGGCGGGCGCGCGCCTTCCCGGTCATCCGCGACCTCTGCGTGGACCGCGGGGCGCTCGACCGGATCATCCAGGCGGGCGGCTACATCAGCGCGCGCACCGGTGCCGCCCAGGACGGCAACGCGATCCCCGTGCCCAAGGTGGATTCCGACCGCGCCATGGACGCGGCGGCGTGCATCGGGTGCGGGGCCTGCGTGGCGGCCTGCCCCAACGGCTCCGCGTCGCTGTTCACGGCGGCCAAGGTCACCCACCTCGGCCTTCTCCCGCAGGGCCAGCCGGAGCGCGCGCGCCGCGTGGTGCGCATGGTGCGGCAGATGGACCTCGAGGACTTCGGCAGCTGCCAGCTCTACGGCGAGTGCCAGGAAGCGTGCCCGAAGGAAATCAGCATCGACACCATCACCCGGATGAACCGGGACTACCTGCGCGCCTCGCTCGGCCGCGAAGGGGGCTGACCCAGGGGTCCGTGCCGCTTCGAGCCGTTCGATACGCCTTCCTCCTGGGCTGCGCGCTGGGCGCGGCCCCTCCACTCCAGGCCCAGCACGCCGGTGCGCTCCAGATCGGGATCCACGCCGTCCCGGCGTGGGAACGCGCCGACCCGGTCCCCGGCGGGGAATCGCTCGCCGAGCTGCGGGTGGTCCAGCCGGCCGCCATGCTGCATGCGGCCCCGCTCGGCGGATTCCTCGCGATCGACGCGATGCTCAACTTCGAGGGCCTCACCCTCGAGGAGGGGCAGCTCGCCCCGGGGAACTGGGGCGAGGGCTTCGTGGACCGCCGGCATCCCCATACCTACCTGCACGAAGTGATGGTGGCGGCGCCGGACCTGCTGCGCTCGCGCGGGCGCGGATGGGCGGTCTCGGTCGCGGCGGGGAAGGGCTTCGCGCCCTTCGGAACCGACGACCCGATGGGGCGGCCTGCGCTGCGCTACCCGATCAACCATCACTACGCACAGGTGCTCGAGCGGCTGGTGGCGATCGGCGCGCTCCGGGCGGGGCCGCTCATCCTCGAGGCCGGCACGTTCAACGGCGACGAGCCCGAGAAGCCGGACCAGTGGCCCAACGCGAGCCGGTTCGGCGATTCCTGGGCGGCACGGATCACGGTGCTGCCGGCCCCCGGCATCGAGGTCCAGTCGTCCCACGCCCATGTGAAGTCGCCCGAGCACCGGCCCGGGCAGGGTCTGGCGCAGAAGAAGTGGAGCGCGTCGGCGCGCGCGGAGCGGCCCTTCCGCGGCGGCGTGCTGTATGCCTTCGCCGAGTGGGCCGAGACCGAGGAATCGGCCGGTTTCTTCGATTTCTCCAGCCTGCTCGCCGAGGCGGCGTGGACCGGGCGGGGGCACCGGGTGCATTACCGCTTCGAGCAGACCGAGCGGCCCGAGGAAGTGCGCACGCTCGACCCGTTCCGCAGCGTGCGGCCGCACACGGACAATTCCATCCTCGCCACCACGCGGTGGACCGTGCATACCGCGGGCTACGGAGTCGAGCTGCTTCCCGCCGCTTCACGATTCCGGATCGCGCCCGCGATCGAGGCGTCGTTCGGGCGCTCCGAGAGCGAAACGCCGGTGTCCTTCGATCCGGCCGCCTTCTACGGGCGCGACACCTTCTGGACGATCAGCCTGGGTGTGCGCCTCGGGTGGGGAGCGCGTCTCCATCGCATGGGTCGCTACGGGGCAGCGCGGGTCGAGCCTGAACCGGCCGGGACGCGCGAGCCCGGCCACACGATACACTGAGGCATCGATGATGAGAGGCATGATCTGGCGGCACGCCACACTGGCGCTGGTCGCGGGTGTACTGGCCTGCAGCGACTCGGGCGGTCCCGGCGGCGATCCCGCGGCGATCGGGCTCCTGGACGGCAATGGCCAGACCGGCGAGCCCGGTGCCGCGCTGGCCGCGCCCCTCCGCGTCCTGGTGACCGACGCGGACGGGGCGCCGCTCGAGGGCGTCGAGGTGGAGTGGGAGGTCGTCACGGGCGGCGGGAGCGTCCCTGCATCGTCGGTGAGCGCGGCCGATGGCGTCGCGTCGGCCACCTATACGCTCGGGCCGAGCATCGGCGAGCAGAGTGCGAGGGCGGTTCTCGAGGGTGTGCCCGGGTCGCCCGTCACCTTCTCGGCCACCGCGTCGGCCGGCGCCGCCGGGATCCAGCTCATGTCGGTCACGCCGGTGCCCCCGGCCGCACCGTTCGTCCACGATACGTACGTCCGGGACGGCATCGTCTTCATGTTCGCGTGGGACGAGGGCGTCCGGATCTACGACGTGGGCAACGGCATGGCCGGCGGGACGCCGGCGGTCCCGAAGCTGGTCGGCTCGATCGTTACCGGGACCGCAAACGGCGGCACCGTCAGCCCGAGCGTGCACAATGGCTGGTGGTTCCACAATCCCGTGGCGATGGAGAAGCGCTACCTCTTCGTGGGGCAGGAGGGGCCCGGCTCGGTGGGCTCGAGCAGCAGCGGCGACATCCACGTGGTGGACGTGTCGAACCTCGCTGCGCCCGTCGAGGTCGCATTCTACCATCATCCCGACCAGCCCGACGGCAACGACATCGACCGGAAGGCGGGTGTCCACAACTTCTGGATGGACGAGCCGAATCAGATCCTCTACGCGGCGTACTACAATGGCGGTGTCGTCGCGCTCGACGTGTCAGGCACGCTGGCCGGTGATCTCGCGAGCCGGGTGATCTCGGTCAACCGGCCCGGGGGGCCCGACAATACCTTCACCTGGGGCGTGCAGCTCGCCAACGGGTCGCTCTATGCGATCGACATGGTGAGCGGGCTGCACCAGCTGCAGATGCAGGCCGGGACGCTGGTCAACGTCGCCGGGGGCAATAATGTCCCCGATCGATTCAGCTCAGACCTCTGGGTGCACGGGTCCCACGCGTACACCGGCACCTGGGGAACGCGCGGGGCGGGAAACGTCGGCAATGTCGTGAAGGTGTGGACGCTGTCCGGCAGCGGCGCGCCGACCCTGGCCAATTCGGTCACGATCGCCAACACCGGCACCGTGAGCGACGTGCAGGTGAGCGCCGACGGCACCTGGCTCGCCGTCACCACCGAGTACGGCTCGGGTGCGGGGCTCTACCTGTACGACCTGGCCAACCCGGCGAGCCCGGTCCTGCTCGACCGCTACCTGGTGCCGTCGGCCGGGGGCGGGCTGCACACCGGGACCATCGCGGAGATCAACGGCCGGCAGTACGTCTTCGCGGCGCGGGACCCGTCACCGGGCGGCCCCGCGATGATGATCTTCGACGTGACTGACGCCGTCCCCTGACACCGCGGGTGGGGCGCTACCGCGCCCCGCCGCTCCACGCATTGTTGTCCCGCTGCACGTCCGGGAACGCCTTTTCCGGATCGATGGCCGCCGCCGCAACGCGCTTCCCCCGCAGCACCAGCTCGTAGCGGGGGCCTCCGAACCAGACTTCCACCGGCAGCTGCATCCGCTCCTTCCGGCCGTCGGCGCCGGTGAGCTCGAGGTCCACCGGCATCACCAGCGGGCCCGCGCTCCGGAGGAAGATCCGGCTCGCCACGACGCCGGCGGAATCCACCACGGCCACCGAGTCCACGGCCTGGTCGAGGGTTCCCGTCGTGTAGAACCAGCCGCGCCAGAACCAGCTCAGGTCTTCGCCGGTGGCGTCCTCCATGGTCCGGAAGAAGTCCGCCGGGGTGGGGTGGCGGTATGCCCAGCGGCGCACGTACTCGATGAACGCCTTGTCGAAGCGCTCCGGCCCGATGATCCGGTCCCGGAGGAGCCGCAGCCCGAGCCCCGGCTTGTTGTACGCCACCTGGCCGAGGCCGAGCGTGCGGTCCGCCGGCGTCATGGCGGGCTGCTCCGCGCCGGAGGTGACGAACTGCAGGTAGAGGTCGAGGTTGGCGCGGCGGTTGAACTGGCCGGGGAACTTCTTCTCCCAGTTGTAGTAGTTCTGGAAGGTATTGAAGCCCTCGTCCATCCACGGGTACAGCCGCTCGTTGCTGGAGACGATCATCGGGAACCAGGTGTGCCCGATCTCGTGGTCGGTGACGCTGAAGAGCGCGCCGGCGTTCACCCGGTTGTGGCAGAAGACGATCATGGGATACTCCATGCCGCCCTCGATGCCGTTGACGTTGATCGCGACCGGGTAGGGATACGGCAGCCAGCGCGAGTAGTTCTCGACGGCGAACTTCACGTACTGGGTGCTCTCCCGCCAGATCGAGTCCGCCGACGCGGGATAGAAGCTCATCGCCAGGGTGCGGCCCCCGTTGGCGCGCGCGGCGTCCCAGATGAAGTGCCGGGCGGCCGCCCAGGCGAAGTCGCGCACGCTGTCGGCCGCGAAGCGCCAGGTGAGCGTGCCGCCCGCGGGGCGCGGACGCGAGGCCGGGTCGCCGATTTCCGCCTTGGAGCGGATCACGATGGTCGTGTCCGAGCCGCGCGCGGCGGCCAGCCGCGCACGCTGGCCCGCCGTGAGCACTGCCTCGGGATTCCGGAGCGTGCCGGTTGCGGCCACGAGCATGTTGGCCGGCAGGGTCAGGCTCACGTCGAAGGTGCCGAACTCGAGGTGGAACTCGCCCTGCCCGTAGTACTGCTCGGTGTTCCAGCCGCCCACGTCGTCGTAGACCGCCATGCGCGGGTACCACTGGGCCACCTCGTACACGGTCCCCCCGTCTACGACCTCCATGCCCATCCGCGCGGGATCCGAGGGGAAGGCGAACGACCAGTCCAGCTCGAGCACCGCGCGAGCGCGCGGCGCAAGGGGCCGGGGAAGGTCCACGCGCAGCATGGTGCCGACGACGGTGTGGCTGAGCGGTGTTGCCGCGCCCCGGGCCCGCCCCTGCGCGTCCGGCTGGCTCCCCAGTGCGACGCGCGCCAGGGTGATTCCACCCTGCGGCCCCGGCCCCGATCGGGGTCCCCGGCCGAAGACGAACGCCCCCCGGCTCTCCGGGCTGAAGAGGTTCTGGTCGAGCTGCAGCCAGAGGAAGCGCAGCGTGTCCGGGGAATTGTTGTGGTAGGTGATCCGCTCGCTGCCCGTCACCGTGTTCGCCACGGTGTCGAGCGTGGCCCGGATGACGTAGTCCGCGCGCTGCTGCCAGTAGTCGGGGCCCGGCGCACCCGCCGCCGTCCGGACCCGGTTCGGCGTGGGGAGCTCGAGGCGCCGGAAGGGCGACTCGTCCCGGAGCGGCGCCGTGCGCTGCTGGGCTGAGGCGGCGAGCGGCGCGGCGAGGAGAAGGGCGCCCGCGAGCGCCCCCCTGAATGCGCCGGTGACGGCGCGGGTCGGACCCAGCATGTCGGTTCCCTCCGGTGGAGGCCCTAGAGCCTGGGCAGCGTCACGCCGACCTGCCCCTGGTACTTGCCTGCCTTGTCCCGGTAGCTCCGCTCGCAGACATCGTCGTCGTCCGCCTCGAAGAAGAGCACCTGGCAGATCCCCTCGTTGGCATAGATCCGGGCGGGCAGGGGCGTCGTATTGGAGATCTCCAGGGTGACATACCCTTCCCATTCCGGCTCGAACGGCGTCACGTTGGTGATGATCCCGCAGCGGGCGTACGTGCTCTTCCCTACGCAGATCGTGAGCACATTCCGCGGAATCCGGAAGTATTCGACCGAGCGGGCCAGCGCGAAGCTGTTGGGCGGGACGATGCAGACGTCTCCCTCAAACTCCACGAAGCTGTTGGAGTCAAAGGACTTGGGATCGACCACCGCAGAAAGCACATTAGTGAAGATCTTGAATTCCGGCGCCACCCGCATGTCGTAGCCGTACGAGGACACGCCGTAGGAGATCACCTTGCGGCCCTGGGCGTCGGCGGTGCGGACCTGGGCTTCGACGTAGGGCTCGATCATCCCCTGCTCCTGCGCCATGCGGCGGATCCAGCGGTCGGACTTGATGGACATGCATCCTCGAGGTCGGCGGTGTGGGCACTGCTGGGGGAAACCGGCGGGAATATAGCGGCGAAAAACGCTTATGTGACGGTGGCGACGCGGGTTGAATCGCTTCCGGGGGCGGGTTAGATTCGTTGCGCCTCTTGTGAAATTTCTCACGATGGCCCGAAAGCGATCCCCACATGCTCCAGGCCTACATCCCGATCCTCCTCGTCCTCGCCTTCGTGATCGCCAACGCGATCCTGATGCTTGGCGTCTCGCACCTGCTCTCGCCCTACCGCCGCACCGCCATGAAATCCTCGCCCTACGAGTCCGGCATGCCGGTCCTGGGCGATGCGCGCGAGCGCTTCTCGATCAAGTTCTACCTCGTGGCGATGATGTTCATCATCTTCGACATCGAGACGGTGTTCATGATCCCGTGGGCGGTGGCGTTCCGGCAGCTCGGCGACATGGCCGGGCTGCTCATCGTGGAAATGCTCGTCTTCATCCTCATCCTCGCGGTGGGGTACGTGTATATCTGGAAGCGGGGGGCCCTGGAATGGGACTGACCAGCCCGAACCTCGCCGCCGACGACGACTTCAGCACCCAGATCTCGGCGGCGTCGCAGAACTTCATCACCACCCGGCTCGACTTCCTCAGCAACTGGTCGCGGGCCAACTCGCTCTGGCCGATGCCGTTCGGCACGGCCTGCTGCGCCATCGAGT
>CAMLLJ010000115.1 GCA_946480845.1 uncultured Gemmatimonadota bacterium | reverse complement strand
CGGCTTCGCGCAGCGACCCGGCGATGCCCGGCCCACCGGCCGGCGGACACAGCTCTTCATCAACGGGCGGCCGTTTCGCGACCCCTTCCTGGTGCGCGCCGCGGAGGCCGGGTATCGCGCGGCGATCCACCCCGGCGACCGGCCGTCGCTGTATCTCGACATCGCGACCGACGCGCCCGACGTGGACGTGAACGTGCATCCGGCCAAGCTCGAGGTGCGCTTCCGCGACCGGATCGGCGTCGAGCGCGTCGTGGAGGAGGCGCTGCGCCACGCCATCGGCGCGCCGGCGGCCAGCGCGCCGGTCGGCGACTGGCGGCCGATGCCGTCCGCGCCGGCGCCCGCGCGCGGCGGGCCGCCTGCGGGCGCCGGGTCGCTCCTCGACCTGGGTGCGCTGCTCGAGGCGAGGCCCGGCGCGGGCGCTGTCGCCGCCGAGGACGCACCCGACCCCGGCCTGGGCCGCGACGTCTGGTCGAACGCGCCGCTCGCCCAGCTCTTCAGCACCTACATCACCTACGAGACCGACGACGCTCTCGTCTTCGTGGACCAGCATTCGGCCCACGAGCGGGTGCTGTACGAGCAGGTGATGGCGCAGCTCACCGGCGGCACAGCTCCGGCCCAGCGCCTGCTGCTTCCGTTGACGGTCGAGTTGACGGACGAGGAGCTGGACGCCGTGGACGCGCACCGTGACGAGCTCCGGGCGGCGGGGTTCGAGGTGGACGGGTTCGGCGGCCGCGCAGTCGTGGTGCACACGGTGCCGGCCCCGCACCCGCGCTTCGATGCGGGCGCGTGCTTCCGCGAGCTGGTGGCCGACCTCGCCCGCGGCCGCTTCGGCGGCTGGGCCAACCGGCTGGAGCGCTTCGCGGCGACCTTCGCCTGCCGGGCCGCGGTGAAGGGCGGCGAGCCCCTCGGCGAGCGGGAGATGCGGGAGCTGCTCGCGCGGCTCTTCGCCACCTCGCTCCCGCCGCACGACGTGCATGGGCGCGCCACGATCGTGCAGCTTCCGCGCGAGGAGCTGGAGCGGCGCTTTGGCCGCCGCTAGCGTCCCGGTGATCGTCGGGCCGACGGCGATCGGCAAGACCGCGGTGGCCCTGGCACTGGCGAAGTACTGGCCGCTCGAGGTCGTCTCCGCCGACTCCCGGCAGGTCTACCGCCGGCTCGACGTGGCGACGGGAAAGGCCACGGCACGGGAGCGCGCCCGGGTCCCGCACCACGGCCTCGACCTGGTCGAGCCGGGGACGCGGCACAGCGCCGGCCGGTTCGGGCGCGAAGCGACCCGATGGATCGAGGAGATCCGCGCGCGCGGCGCGATGCCGGTGGTGGTGGGCGGGACCGGCCTCTACGTGCGCGCGCTCGCCGAGGGGCTGTTCGTGGAGCCGGAGATGGATGCCGCGCGCCGCCGCACGCTCGACGCCTGGCTGGCGCGGCTCGAGGGGATCGACCTGGTGCGCTGGGCCGGGCGCCTCGATGCGGCGTTCGCCGGCGGCGGGCGGCAGCGGGCGTCGCGCGCCGTCGAAGTGGCGCTGCTCACCGGGCGCCCGCTCTCGCACTGGCAGTCCGCCGCGCGGAGCCACGGCGCGATCGAACCCTGGTACGTCGTGCTCACGGCGCCGCGCGCCGTGCTGCACCAGCGGATCGAGCGCCGCGTGGCGGACATGATGCAGCGCGGGCTCATCGAGGAGGCCGCGGCCGTGCTGAGCGAGGGACACGCGCCGGGCGCGCCGGGCCTCGATGGCGTGGGCACCCGGGAGGCGGTCGAGTACCTGCAGGGCCTGCGCCCGCGGGAGAGCGTGGCACCGGCGATCGTCACCCGCACGCGGCAGTACGCCAAGCGGCAGGAGACCTGGTTCCGGCACCAGATCAGCGGCGAGCGGCTGATGCTCGATGCGAGCCGCGGGCCCGAGGCGATGGCCGCCGAGATCGCGGCCGCGTGGGACGCACGGCGAGGCGGCTGAGGGCAGGGCGGCGGACCCATACCTGGATCATCCATGAAGATCGGCATTACCTGCTACCCGACGTACGGCGGATCCGGCGCCGTGGCCACCGAGCTGGGCATCGCGCTCGCCCGGCGCGGGCACGAGGTCCACTTCATCACCTACGCCGCCCCGTTCCGGCTGCGCGGGTACACCGAGCGCGTGTACTTCCACGAAGTGGACACCCGGGTGGGCCGCTACCCGCTCTTCGACCACTTTCCCTACACGCTCGCGCTCGCCTCGAAGCAGCACGAGGTGGCGCTCCGCGAGCAGCTCGACGTGCTCCACGTCCACTACGCCATCCCCCACGCCACCACGGCGTTCCTCGCCCGCGAGATGCTCAAGCCGGCCCTCCCGCTCAAGGTGATCACCACGCTGCACGGCACCGACATCACGCTGGTGGGGCAGGAGGCGAGCTTCTACACCATCACCCAGTTCTCGATCGAGCGGTCGGATGCGGTGACCGCGGTCTCCGACTACCTGCGCGACGAGACCTACCGCGCCTTCGGCTGCGTGCAGTGCTCGATCACCACGATCCCCAACTTCGTGAACCTCGACGAGTACCGGCCGGCCGGCGACGGGGAGCCGTGCAGCGGCATCGCGCCCGAGGGGCACAAGGTGATCACCCACATCTCCAATTTCCGCGAGGTGAAGCGGGTGAAGGACGTGGTCCGGGTGTTTTCGCGGATCCGCCATGCGATGCCGGCCACGCTGCTGATGATCGGCGACGGCCCCGAGCGTGACGAGGCGGAGCGCGAGGCGCGCGAGCACGACGTCGCCGCCGATGTCCGCTTCCTGGGCCGGCTCGATTCGGTGGCCGCACTGCTGCAGGCGTCCGACCTCTTCCTCCTCCCGTCACAGTCGGAGAGCTTCGGCCTGGCGGCCCTCGAGGCGATGGCGTGCGGCGCGCCGGTGGTCGCCTCGCGCGCCGGCGGGCTGCCCGAGGTGATCACCGACGGCGTGAGCGGCATCCTCGAGCCGGTGGGATCGGTCGAGGCCATGGGCCGCCGCGCGGTCGAGCTGCTGCGGAGCGCACCGAAATACGCGGCGATGCGCGAGGCCGCGCTCGCCAAGGCGCGCGAGTACTCGGCCGACCGCATCGTCCCCATGTACGAGGCGCTGTACGAGCGGGTCCGCGCGTGACGCCTGCGCTCGCGGCGCTGCCGCTCTGGGTCAAGGCAGTGGTGCTGGGCATCGTGGAGGGGGTGACCGAGTTCATCCCCGTGTCGTCCACCGGCCACCTGATCATCGCGGGCGACTGGCTGGGCTGGACCACGGCGCAGGCGGGCACCTTCGAGGTCTTCATCCAGCTCGGCGCCATCCTGGCGATCGTCTGGCTCTATCGCGCTCGGCTCTCCGGCGCGGTCTGTGGATCTTTGCCCTCGCGTTCCTGTTTCGCCTTCAGTCGATCGTCATCAGCGGAGCCAGCTGGCAGTCGCTGCTGAAGGTGGACATCCTCAACATCATCGGCATCTCGATGCGGTGCGGCGCGCGGCGAGCGAGCCGGCGAGCCGCGGGTTCGTCCTGTCGATCCTGGTCGCGTTTCTGCCGGCGGCAGTGGTCGGCTTCCTGGTGCATTCGTACATCAAGGCCTACCTGTTCCGCGTCGAGGTCGTCGCGGCGGCGCTGGTCGCGGGCGGGATCGCGATCCTCCTCATCGAGCGCTTCCGGCCGCGCATCCGCATCGAGGACGCCGAACGGGTGCCGCTCCGGACGGCGCTCGGGATCGGGCTGGCCCAGGTGCTCGCGCTCATACCGGGCACCTCCCGTTCCGGCGCCACCATCCTGGGCGCCTACTGCCTCGGCCTCTCCCGGCCCGCGGCAGCCGAGTTTTCCTTCTTCCTCGCGATCCCGATCATGCTCGTGGCGACGCTGTACGACCTCTACCAGAGCCGCGCGATCCTCGACGCCGGGGACTTTCCCGTCTTCGCCATCGGGTTCATCGTCGCGTTCGCCTCGGCCCTGGTGGTGGTGCGTGCCTTTCTCGGGTTCGTGTCGCGGCACAGTTTCGCCGCCTTCGCGTGGTACCGGATCGGGTTCGGGCTGCTGCTGCTGCTCCTCTACCGGGGCGGCGCGGGCTGATGGACGACGCGCCGATCCACTGGTTCGACCGGATCGCCTCGACCCAGGACACGGCGCATCGGCTCGCCGCTGAGGGGGCGCCCGGCGGGACCGCGGTCGCGGCGGTGGAGCAGACGGCGGGGCGCGGCTCGCGGGGCCGGCCCTGGAGCTCGCCGCGCGGCGGCCTCTGGCTCAGCGTGATCTGCCGGCCGGCGAGCGGACCGGCCGTCGAAGTGCTGAGCCTCCGCGCCGCGATCGCGGTCGCGTCCGTGCTCGACGGTTCGGGTGTCCCCGGCGTGCGCATCAAGTGGCCCAACGACCTGATGCTCGGCGAGCGCAAGCTCGGCGGCATCCTCTGCGAGGCGCGCTGGACCGGGGACCAGCTCGGGTGGATCGTCATCGGCCTGGGCATCAACGTGCAGAACGCCCCGGCGGGCAGGCTGCGGGACAGCGCGGTATCGCTCGCGGGCGCGGGGTCGGCGCTCCGCGCCGGGGACCTGGTGGCGCCGATGACAGCCGCGCTCCGCCGCGCCGGATCGCTCGGCGGTGCCCTGGGGCCGGCGGAGCGTGCCGCCTTCTCGGCCCGGGACTGGCTCGCCGGCCGCACGCTCGCGGCACCGGTCGCCGGCATCGCGGAGGGCGTCACCGAGGCGGGCGTGCTGCGCATCCGCGCGCCCGGCCCCGTGGTGCACATGGCCCGCACGGGCCCGGTGATCATCGCCGGCCCGTCCACTCTCCACGTGTGAGCTTCCATGCTGCTCGCGATCGACATCGGCAACACCGAGATCACCGCCGGGCTGTTCCGTGGCGAAGCGCTGTCGGCCCACTGGCGCATGACCACCAACCCGGACCGCACGCCCGATGAATGGGCGGCCGCGATCGGGGCCTTCCTGGTCCACCGAGGGCATTCGCCCAATGAAGTGCGCGCGGCGTGCATCGCCTCCGTGGCGCCCGGCGTCACCGGCAGCGTGAGTGACGGCATCGCGGAGGCGACCGGCGCGCGCCCGGTCACGGTGGACGCCCGCTCCCCGCTTCCGGTCGTGCTCGACGTGGATGACCCGCTGAGCGTCGGCGCGGACCGGATCGTCAATGTGCTGGCTGCCGCCGAGATCTACCGGAGCGACCTGGTGGTGGTGGACTTCGGGACGGCGACGACGTTCGACTGCATCACGGCCGACGGCCGCTTCATCGGCGGCGCCATCATGCCCGGCCTCCGCACTTCCGCCGACCAGCTCACCCGGCGCGCCGCGAAGCTCCCGGCCACCGAGCTCCAGGCGCCGGGACGCGCCATCGGGCGCCGCACCGAGGAATGCATCCAGGCCGGCGTGCTTTTCGGGAGCGCCGATGCCGTGGACGGCATGGTGGAGCGCATCCGCGCGGAATGGCCCACCAGCGGCCAGCCGCGCAGCATAGCCACCGGCGGCCTCGCGCGTCTGGTGGCGCCGATCTGCACCCGGATCGACGCGGTGGACCTCGAGCTCACCCTCAACGGGCTTCGCGTCGCCGCCCGGCATCTCGGTCTGGCATGGTGATGGCCGGGGCGTCCTCCGGGGCGCGCCGGCTGGGGTACCGCGTTTTCGGCAGGGCCTTCGACTACATCCTGCATCTCCGGCCGGCCGAGTGGCCCATCGTGGCGGCGCACGTGACGCTGGGCGCGCTCCTCGCCCGCGCCGTGGGGCCCCTGCCGCTGGCGGATGCCGCCATCGGCGTCGCGCTCTGGGTCGTCTGCCTCAATGGCGGCACGCTGGCGATCAACTCCGCCTTCGACCGGGACGAGGGCGACATTGCCTATCTCCGCCGGCCGCCGACCCCGCCGCGCCACCTCTTCCCCGCGGGGCTCGGCCTGATGCTCGCGGGGCTCGCGACCGCCATGCTGCTGCTGCCGCGCGGCTACGTGATCGCCTACGCCGCGTGCCTGGCGATGTCGGTGGCGTACTCGGTCCCGCCGGTGCGGCTCAAGTCGGTGGCGTTCGCGGACTGGATCATCAACATGATCGGCTTCGGCGCGCTGACCATCTACGCGGGCTGGGCGGCAACCGGGCACCCGGTCTCGCGGCCGGGGCTGATCGTGCTCCTCGCCTTCTGCCCACTGTTCGCCGCGCTCTACCCGCTGACGCAGCTCTACCAGGCCGACGAGGACCGGCGCCGCGGCGATCGCACGCTGGCGCTTCGGCTGGGCATGCGCCGGAGTCTCGATGTCGCGATCGCGGGAGCGGCCTGCGCCTTCCTGATGCTGGCCTGGGCCGGCTGGACGGCGGGCTGGGGCCTCGACGGCCGCTGGACCCTCATTGCGCTCGCGGCGGGCGCCTGGGCCTGGGTGCTCCTGCCCTGGCGGAGGACCGCAACCAGCCGGACGCCCGCGGCCCACCAGCGCGGCATGTACCTGGCTCTCGCGGCCTGGGCGGTGACCGATGCCGCCGTCCTGCTGGCCTGGCTGCCCTGAGTCCCGGCGGACGCCAACCCCTTGGCCGCTTTGGGGTTCGCGTCTTATCTTCCGGGGCAGCACCCACCCCTTCCGGAGAACGCATGGGCACGGCGGTCGAATCGCGCGGCACCTATGATGTCACGGCGCTCCCCCATGTCCTGCGGCGCGCGCTGGTGCTGGGCGTCATCACGGCGGTCGTCGTCGTCCTCCTCTCGTTCATCACCAGGCTGACCGGCGGGGTGGTCGAGACGGTCGCCGGCGGCATCGTGCTCCTCGCCGGACTCACGGCCGTGACGGTGCTCCCGGGTATCTGGACCCGCGCCCGCACGATCGAGGGCATCGCCGGCGCCGCCGCCGTCGGCCTCGCGGCCACCGTCGTCTTCCTGCTGATCGACGTCGCCCTGCTCCAGCCCCTCGGGATCTACACCAATCGGTGGCGCGAGATCGGTGGCGGCAGCAACTGGTGGTACCACCCGGTCTGGTGGATGGTGGGGACGTTCCTCCCGTGGATGGGAGCGCTGATCATGGCCAATCGCGTCGCGCGGGGGCGTTCGGCTTCCGCGGCCGCCGTCATGCTCACGGCACTGGTGGCGGCGGCGGCGTTCGGCGTGCTCGCCAATCTCATCCACTTCCCGCTCGCCAACTGGTCGCTGTCCACCTTCGGCATCGCCTTCCTGCCGGGACTGGCGCTGGCGGCCGCGCTCTCCGCACTCGGGCGCCGCACCTAGCGCATGCGCGTCCTGCGGCTCTTCCTCAGGGCATTCGGCTGGCTGCTCACGCCATTCATGGCGTGGGCAGCTTCGTTTTTCGGGTGCGTCGCCGGGGAAGTGATCGCCACGCGGATCGCCGACCCGAAGCTCGGCCTGCTGCTGTCGGCGGGGCTCGGCGCGGTCGCCGGATTCGTGACGCTCATCCTCTGGCTCCGGCTGCTGCGCCGCTCGCCGGACCTGCAGGAAGCGCTCGCGATCACGCCGGAAGGGATTCCCGATACCGCGGCGGCGATTCTCGACCAGATCGAAGAGCGGATCGAGGAGACCATTGAGGGCATCCCTCCCCAGCAGGCCAAGCCGTGAGGCAGGGCGTGGCCCACTGCGCGCTTGCGGCCGCGCTCGCCTGCTCGCCGGCGGATCGTCCCGCGGCGGCACCTGCCGGCGCCGGCCCGCCGGCCCCCGCGACCCCGGCCGCAACCGAGCCGGCCGATTCACTCGTGCTCACGCTGCCGAACGGCGCGACCGCCTGGTATACGCTCGCGCGCGAAGCCCGCGCGGCCGACGGGACCCCGTGCGTCGAGCGCGGACTCGAGATCCGACGCGGCGGGACGCGCGTGGCCGTGCCGCTCCTCTACACCCGGGACATCCCCACGGCAGCCGACGACTCGACCCTCGAGGCCCGGCTCTACCTCCACTGCGCACCGGGCGACCGGTACCGGGTCAATACCCGGACCGGGCAGCCGACGCCGGTCCGATGACGACCCACCGGGCAGGTTGCAGCGTGCCGGCGAAGGCAATGGCCCTGGCAGCAGGTCTCGCGGCCGGGGTCGCGGCCGTGCCGGCCGCCCAGGCGCAGGGCGTCGCGCTTCAGGTCGGCCACCTCTTCGACGACGGCGGCTGGACCGCGTACAGTGCGGGCTGGACCCATTCGCTCACCGGTTCCATCGGCGCCCAGCTCGGCGGCGTCTACCTCCGGCGACCGGGTTCGACCGCGAGGCTCTTCGGCGCGACATTCGACGCGGCGCTCTTCCGGGGCGGGCGTTCCGGCGCGTACGCCATCGCGGGCCTCGGTGCCGGCGTCGGGACCGGCAGCGCCGAGTCGTGGTGGCACTCCTGGTCCGCCGGGCTCGGCTACGAGCTGTTCCCGCTGCCATTCCTGTCGGTCGCCGCGGAGGGGCGCTATCGCGAAATGCGGCCGTCGGCGCGGTCGGGGCCGGAGCTCGCGATCCGGATCGGGACGGTGTTCGGGCCGCGTGGCGTTCCCGCACCGCTGCCGGTCACGGCAGGGCCCCCGGGGGCCGGTGCGGCGGTGGAGCCGCGGACCGGAGACATTCGAGCGGATTCGACATCGTCCCGCGCCGGGGCCGCGCCAGGTGACACTGCTGCGCCGGTCCCACTCGCCGCGGCGGCGAGTCGCGACGTCGTGGTGCATCGCAGCGACGCCGATGCCGTGGCATTGGAGGTGATCCGGATCGCCGAGGGCGAGATAGGCACCCGCTACCAGCTCGGCGGGACGGGAGGGGCAGGGGACGGCTTCGACTGTTCGGGCCTGATCCAGTATGCGTTCGCGCGCTACGGGATCGAGCTGCCGAGACGGAGCGTGGACCAGGCGCGGCGTGGGAGGGAGGTCGGCACGCGGATCACGCAGCTGAGGGCGGGGG
>CAMLLJ010000114.1 GCA_946480845.1 uncultured Gemmatimonadota bacterium | reverse complement strand
TGTAGGCCTCCCGCCAGCCCGCGGACGCGCCGTGCGTTACCGCTCCGTGGCCTGCATGGCCGTGGTGAGGGTGGGACGCGTGGTCATGATGCGGCTTCGTCATGGCAATCTCCTGCGACTTGCGAGGCATGGCACTCAGGGGGGCCTACCAGGTCAGCTTGCGCCCACTCGCGTCCCGGCGCGATGAATCGGCCGGCCGCTGTCGGGGACGGGAGTCCATCATGACCCTCGCTCACTCGCCCGCGGCGCCGTCCGCCTGGGGAGGGATCGAAAGGCCCTCGAGGAAGTAGGCGGAGAGCTCGGCCCGGCCCTGCAGGGCGGACTTCTCGTACACCGCGATCGCATGCTGACGGACGGTGCGCTCGCTCCGGTTCGTCGCGGCCGCGATCTGCTTGTGCCCATGCCCCTTGAGCAGCAGCAATGCGACCTCGCGCTCCGCCGGGGTGAGGTTCCAGGCGCGGAACTGCTCGTCGACTGCCCGGCCGAACCCCTCGAGCGCACGCTCTGCCCGGCGGCGCCAGGCATCGCGCTCCGCCTGACGCTCGGCCAGCGAAGTCCGCAGGCGCCCAGCCGAAGCCTCTGCCCGCCCCCACCCCCGCCACAGCCAGACGACGAGCGCGATTGCCGCGGCGATCAGTCCCAGCTCGTACAGGACATGGAACGAGCCCGGGTGCGCCGGCCGGTCCAAAACCAGGTCGACCGCACCACCGACGATGATCGCGAGGAGCAGCAGGGTGAGCGGAACGCGAAGCGGCGGGATCAGGTCGGGGTCGGCCACGGGCGGCTCCGGCAATTGGCGGATAGGGTCCAAGATACGCTGCCCTTCGGGGTCATGCGTCAAACGCCGGATTGTCCGGCAGGATGGCGCGCTGCATGATGCCCCAGACCCTTTCCGGAGTACGTCATGCTGCCCGATCCGCTGCACCCGGCTCTCGTGCACTTCCCGATCGTCCTGACCATCCTGCTGCCCGTGGCCGCGCTCCTGGCCCTCTGGCGCATCCGCCGGGGCGCAGCGCCGCGCACCGCCTGGTCGTTCGCCGTGCTCGTTGCCGCGGCGCTGTCCGCGAGTGCCTGGGCAGCGGTCCAGACCGGCGAAGGGGATGAAGAGGCCGTCGAGGAGGTCGTCGCGGAACTCCCCCTCGAGCGCCATGAGGAGGCCGCCGAGCGGTTCCTGTTGCTCACCGGAGGCATGCTCCTGATCGCGGCGGCCGGACTGCTGCGCGGCCGGGCCGGCGCCACGGCCCGGATGGCCTCGACGCTCGCGGCACTGGGGCTCGTCGTCGCCGGCGTGCAGGTAGGTCATTCCGGGGGCGAGCTCGTCTATCGCTACAATGCTGCCTCGGCACACGTGACCGACGCGGCGGGTGACAGCAGGCTCAGTGCGGCGGGCGCGGAGGATCACTCGCGGCGCGACCGCGAGGACGAGGACGATTGACCGGTGGCCCCCCGGAGAGGCGGCGCGTGGACGGCGCTCAGGCCAGCCCGAGCTGCGCCATGAGTTCGTCCGCCGCCGCCCTCCCCGCACGATTGGCCCCGATCGTCGAGGCCGACGGGCCGTATCCCACGAGATGGATCCGCGGGTCCTTCGCCACCTGGGTGGCAAGCCGCCCCGCCATGACGATCCCGCCATCGGGCCCGCGAAGCTGGAGCGGCGCCAGGTGATCGAGCGCGCTCCGGAACCCGGTGCACCAGAGGATCACGTCGGCGCGCACCGTGCTGCCGTCGGGCCAGCGGACCCCCTCCTCCACGATCTCGCTGAACATCGGCAGCCGCTCGAGCACGCCGCGGGCCCGCATCGCCTCCACGGCCGGCGTCACCGGGATCCCGGTGACCGAGACGACCGACCTCGGCGGCAGCCCCCGGCGCACCCGGTCCTCCACCAGCGCGACCGCCGCCCGGCCCGCCGCCTCGTCGAAGGGCCCCGTGCGGAATTCGGGCGGGCGCCGGGTGACCCAGGTCGTCGTGGTGACCCGCGAGATTTCGTCGAGGAGCTGGATGGCCGAGATGCCGGCGCCGACGATGACGACGTGCAGACCGGCAAAGTCGCCGGCCCTGCGATAGTCGCGGGTGTGGAGCTGGCGCCCCGCGAAACGGGCTTGCCCGGGATACTCGGGGACGTACGGCGTCTCCCACGTTCCCGTCGCGTTGAGGATGCCGCGTGCGGAAACATCGCCGCGATCCGTCTCGGCGCGGAACCGCTCGCCCCGGTCGCACACCACGGTCACCGTGACCGGACGGTGGACCGGCAGCTCGAACCGCTGCTCGTAGGCGGCAAAGTAGCGCGGCACCGCGACGGCGGCCTCGACCTGCGTGGCGCGGGTGTCCACCACCTCGGAGAACGACATGCCGGGCAGGTCGTGGATCCGGTTGACCGTGCTGAGCGTGAGGGAGGGCCAGCGGAACTGCCAGGCGCCCCCCGCGGTGGGCGACTGGTCGAGGACGAGGAAGCCGCGAACCGGTTCGAGGCCGTTCCGCTTCAGGTGATAAGCGGACGACAGTCCGGCCTGGCCGGCACCGATGACGAGCACCTCAGTCCGGAGCGCGATGCCGCGCGGCTCAGGTGATGGGAGCCCGGTCTGCGGCATGGATCCGGTCCCTCGGATGGGTGCATTGGAAGACAGGCGAATTTGCGGTACTATATCCTCGGTGAGGCACACTATGCCGACGCGCCTCGCCCTGTCAATGTCCGCGACCGCAGAGGAATCATGAAGACTCCGCTAGCCCCAATTGCCGTTGCCGCCGCGATCTCGCTGACCGGACCCCTCGCCGCGCAACAGCACCCCCACCCCGGACCGGGCGCTGCCGCCGGGCAGATGGCTGCGAACATGGCGGCGCACATGCAGATGATGGATTCGCTGGAGGCCCGGCTCGACAGCGCCGTGGCCCGGATGAACCGCGCCAGCGGTGAGGCGAGGACTCCGGCCATGCAGGACCTCCTGCGCGAGCTGGTGGCCGGGCACAAGGCGATGCACGCCCACATGCGGGAGATGGCGAGTCATCACCCGATGGCCGACAGCACGCAGACGCACCCGCAGCCGATGCAGCATCAGATGCCGGGGGCGGTCAGGCCGGATTCCGCGGCGCGCCCGCGACGGTGACTCGCCGGGGCGGACTGTCGCTGGCCCGCGAATCGTCCTCCGGTGGCCGTCCTCGTTTCGGCAGACCGACTGCTGGTGCGACGTCGGCGCTGACACCGCAGGACGCCGCCGGGCCTTGCCGGCGCCGTTGGACGAATGGAGAAATCGCGGTACTATCTGCGCGGGTGGGGCACACCGATCGTCGTGCCCCGCCCTGTCCATGCCGGCTGTCCCTCAATCGGACCTGCGATGATCCTGCCCGACCTGGCCCCGGGGAATCCGCTCGAGCGGCGCACCTTTGCCGCGCTGGTCATCGCCGTCACGGTGGCGTTCGCCTGGATCCTCTGGCCGTTCTCCGGCGCGGTCCTCTGGGGCACGGCGCTCGCCATCGTGTTCGCCCCGGCGTACCGGCGGCTCCTCGGCCGGATGGGAGGGCGCGCCACGCTTGCGGCGCTCGCCACCATGGGAATGATCCTGCTGATCGTGATCCTGCCGCTCGCGGTGATCGGGACGCTCCTCGTCGGGCAGGCGGCCACCCTCTATGCGAGGCTCCAGTCCGGCGAGCTCGATGTCGGCAGTCGCGTCCAGCAGGTGCTCGATGCACTCCCGCCCTGGATGCTCGATCTGGTGAATCGGCTCGGCGTGACCAACGTGGCCGACCTGCAGGAGCGGCTGTCCGGCCTGCTTACAGGGGGCCTGCGGTTCATCGGCACGCAGGCGGTGAACCTGGGGCAATTCACCATCGGGCTGGTGCTGAGCGTCTTCGTGATGCTCTACCTGCTCTTCTTCCTCCTGCGCGACGGCGCAGGCCTGGTGCGGCAGATCAAGGCAGCCGTGCCCCTCGAGCCCTCGCTCCGCGAGCGCCTCGCCACCCGCTTCGCCACCGTGATCCGCGCGACGATCAAGGGCACGCTGGTCGTCTCCGCGGTGCAGGGTGCGCTGGGCGGGATCATCCTCGCCGTGCTCGGCATCGAGGGGGCGGTGCTGTGGGGCGCGCTGATGGGAATCCTGGCGCTGCTGCCGGCGGTCGGCCCGGCCCTGGTATGGATCCCGATTGCCGCATACCTGCTCGCCGCCGGCTCGGTCGTGAAAGGCATCGTGCTGATCGCCTTCGGCGCGCTCGTCGTGGGGCTGGTGGACAACGTCCTGCGTCCGATGCTGGTGGGCCGGGACACCCGGATGCCCGATTACGTGGTCCTGATCGCCACCCTCGGCGGCATCGCCGTATTCGGCATCAACGGGTTCATCATCGGTCCCGTAATCGCGGCGATGTTCATCTCGGTCTGGGAGATCTTCGCGGCTTCACGCGCGCCCGTGGCACCGGGGCCCCTCCCTGGGGAAGGGGCCTCGTAGCCGCAGAGACTATTTCGGTCCCACCCGCCACAGCTCGCCGGCGTCCTCGTCGGTCACGATGTAGAGCGCGCCGTCAGGGCCCTGCCGCACATCGCGCACCCGCTGGCCCCGGTCGGTGAGCAGGTGCTCTTCACCGGTCACCCGGCGGCCCTCGATCACCAGCCGCACCAGGCGCTTCTCCTTCATGGCGCCGACGAACAGGCTTCCGCGCCACGCCGGAAATGCGTTGCCGGAGTAGAACTGCGCGCCCGACGGCGCCAGCACGGGGTCCCAGTAGTATACCGGCTGCTCGAAGCCCTCGCGCGCGGTCACGGCGCCGGGGATCGGGACGCCGGCGTATTCCTCGCCGTATGCCACGACCGGCCAGCCGTAGTTCTTCCCCTTCTCGATCAGGTTCAGCTCGTCCCCGCCCTGCGTCCCGTGCTCGATGTCCCAGAGCCGGCCCTGGCCGTCGATGGCCGCCGCCTGCACGTTGCGATGCCCCAGCGACCAGATCTCCGGCTTCGCGTCGCCCTGGCCGCGGAACGGATTGTCCTCCGGCACGGAGCCGTCGGGGTTGATGCGGATGATCTTGCCCATGTGGCTGGAGAGCTGCTGCGCCTGCGGCCGCATCGGCGTGTCGGACCGCTCGCCGAGGGTGATGAACAGCTTCCCGTCGGGCGCGAACACCAGTCGCGACCCGAAGTGCTTGTCGCCGTCGTAGACGGGAAGTGCGCGGAAGATGACCGAGACCTGGCTCACGCTCCTGCCGTCGGGCGCGAGGACGCCGCGGGCGACACTCGTCGCGTTGCCCCCTTCCCGGGGTTCCGAGTAGCTCCAGTAGATCATCCGGTCCGAGCTGAACGTCGGCCCGAGTGCCACGTCCAGCAGGCCGCCCTGCCCGCCCGAGTCCACCGGCGGAATGCCGGTGATGGGCTCGCCGACAGTGCCCGACGCGCTGATGACCCGCATGCGGCCCGGGCGTTCGGTCACCAGCAGGTCCCCGCCGGGCAGCGGCTCCACCGCCCAGGGATGCACCAGGCCGCGCGCCACGACCGTCACGTCGAATGCGACATTGGAGGTGACACCGCAGGTCCGGGTCTGGCCGGCGAACGCCGGCCGCTGGTCGGGAGCATTGGGTGGCCGCGTCTCGAGCGGGGTGCAGCCGGGGGCGGGAGCGGCGGCGGCGCCAGCCGGGCCCGCGGACGGATTGGCGGAATAGCCACCGCACGCCCCGGCGGCGCCGGCGAGGAACAGGGCCAGGGTGAGACGCGGTCGGAGCGACGGCATGTGAAGGCTCCCGGTGGAGGTGGGTGGATCCTGCCCGTCACCGAGGATGCACCTTCAGGAGGCTTTCGGGGGTGAGCCGGCTCACACCGTGCCGGCCGGCCGCGCAGTATGGTCGGGACCAGCATGCCGAAACTGCGACCGGTTCCGCTCGGCACCACGATCCGCGATGCGGCCATCCCCATCGTCGGCGCGGCCGGCGACTACCAGCCACTCTACGACCTGATCGGCAACGCGCGGGTCGTGCTGCTGGGTGAAGCCACCCACGGATCTCATGAGTTCTATCGCGAGCGCGCCCGCATCACCGCGCGGCTCATCGAGGATTTCGGCTTCACCATCGTGGCGGTGGAGGCGGACTGGCCCGACGCGTTCCGGGTGAACCGGTGGATCCACGGCGTGGGCGACGATACCTCGGCTGCGGAGTCGCTCGGCAGCTTCGGGCGCTTTCCCCGCTGGATGTGGCGGAACCGCGACGTGCTGGCCTTCGTCTCCTGGCTCCGCGAGCACAACGACGCCCTGCCGCGCACCGCCCGGAAGGTGGGGTTCTACGGGCTCGATCTCTACTCCCTCTATGGCTCGATCGAGGCGGTGCTCCGCTACCTCGACGACGTGGATCCCGAGGCCGCGCGCCGC
The DNA here is from genome assembly GCA_946480845.1 of uncultured Gemmatimonadota bacterium. The sequence continues at coordinate 2,576 of CAMLLJ010000114.1, read as the reverse complement.
GCGCGCTTCCGCTACGGCTGCTTCGACCACTACGGCGAGGACTCCCGCGCCTACGGCTACGCCGCGGCGATCAACATCTCGGCGTCGTGCGAGCAGGGTGCGGTCGAACAGCTGCTCGAGCTGCAGCGCCGCGCCGGCGAGCTCTCAGGTGGGGCCGGCGAGCTTCCCGGCGATGCCCACTTCGTCGCGGAGCAGAACGCGCGGCTGGTGCGGAATGCGGAGGCGTACTACCGGACCATGTTCCGGGGACGGATCAGCAGCTGGAACCTGCGTGACCGCCACATGGCGGAAACGCTGGGATCGCTGCTGCTGCACCAGACGCTGCGCGGCGGGCCGACCAGGGCGGTCGTATGGGCGCACAACAGCCACATCGGCGATGCCCGCGCCACCTCGATGGGCCGCTCGGGCGAATGGAACGTCGGACAGCTCGCCCGCGAGCAGTACGGGAGTGATGCGGTGCTGGTGGGCCTCAGCACCTGGCTCGGCACGGTGGCGGCCGCTGCGGAGTGGGAGGGTCCCGTGCGCCGGATGCGGGTCCAGCCGGCGCTCCCCGGTAGCGTCGAGGCGCTGTTCCACGCCGCGCGCGTCCCCGACTTCCTCCTCCGCATCCGCGGCGATGAGGAGGTGCAGGCCGCGATGGCAGAGACCTGGCTCGAGCGGGCGATCGGGGTGGTGTACCGCCCGGAGACGGAGCGCCTGAGCCACTACTTCGAGACGCGCCTCGCCGATCAGTTCGACGCCGTGCTCCACTTCGATCAGACCAGCGCCGTCGAGCCGCTCGATCTCGGTCAGGACTGGGCGCAGGACGACCTTCCGGAGACCTACCCCTCAGGACTCTGAGCGGGCAGCACGCACGCGAGCCGGGCCAGCCGGGGTGGAGACTTCTTCTCGGCTTCGCTCGAGAGCCATACGGTCCCATCATCGGCGATCGCCAGTCCCTCTCCCTTGGCCTCCTTCAGCGGCCGGAGATCCATCGTGATCGCCGCCTTCCTCGCGCCCGCATCGTCCGTGAGCGCTGCCGCGCGGTAGAGGTGCAGCGTGCGGTAGGTCCGGATTCCCACCCACCGGCCGTCCGGACTGGCCGCAGCCGCGGTCACCCGGTCCGCGCTCGACTTCGGCGCCGGCAGGAGCACTCCCAGCTTCTCGAGCGTCCCGACCTCGCTGCCGCCGGTCGTGGCCGGATACCGGTACAACTCGATCGGGCCGGTCCGCCCCTTGGTCACGATGTACACCCTGCTGCCGATCACGAAGAGCGCCTCAGCATCGCGTGCGCCGTCGCCGTATGTCGCTCGCATGGCCGTCGCGGGACCTGCCGACGCGGCATCGGGCGCTGGCTCCTCGACGCGGTAGACGGTGATGGAGCGGCGGACGGCCTCGTTGTCACCGATGTCGCCGACGTAGAGACAGTGCCCGCCGCTGCACGGCCCCACCGCAATGTCTTCCCAGTCCTCGAGCGTGGCACCCTCGAGGCGTACCTGGCCGGCGAGCGCACCGCCCGCATCCACGGCGAGCAGCACCGGCTCGTTCCCGGCGTCGTTGTGGGTCCAGAGAATGGTGGGGTCACGCCGGCTCCGGGCGAGGCCGCTCGATTCCCGGGCCTCCTTCGGGAGCGGGCGCCCCGCATCCACCACCCGGCACGCGGCTGCGCCGCCGGCCGCCGTGGCCAGGAGCATCTGCCCGGACTGCAGTTTCGGCGATTCGCCACGGCATCCGGTGACGAGGAGCGCCGCGAGCAATCCCCCGGCACGGCGGCACCGGATCGTCGCAGCTGCTGACTGGTAGATCATGGACTGCCTCCACACATGGTTCAGCCGGGCGAAGCCGGCGTGATCAGTCTCTGAACTCGACGGGCACCCTGCCGTCGAGGTCTCGAACGCGCTGGTCGAATCGTTCCCGCTGCGCCGGCGCAAGCAGCGCACGGATCTCGTCGTAGGAGCCCGCAAGGATGCCCTGGATCTCTGGCATGCGGGCTTCCCAGTACTTCTCGAGCGAATCCTCCTGCCGGTCGAGGATGTGCTCGACCGCCGCGCGCTGGTCCGGCGTGAGCGCCATCCCGTCGAGCAGCCGGACGTCCTCCTGCTCGTCGCGATCCAGGAAATCGAACCAGTCGATCCCCGCCGCCTCCTCGATGGCCATTCCGGCCATGGCGCCGACGCCGAAGGTGACCAGCAGCAGCAGGACCGCGACCCCGCCGGCCCGCTTCACGGGCCGGGCTCCGCGAGCACCCGCAGGATCTCGCCCGCCGAGGGCGCCCGCTCGCCGCTGGCCCATGCAGGGGAACGGGCCGCGAGGCGCTGCACCGCGGCCTCACGCTCCTCCCGCGCCTCCAGCGCGAGTTCGGCCACGGTGACCAGCACGACCATCGCCGCGGCGCCCGCGAGCAGGGGACGCCGCCAGCTCGCGATCAGGCCGAACGGATCGTGCGCCCGCTCCGCCCGTGCGCGCAGCACGGAATCGATACCGGCCGATGTGCCGGCCACCACGGCTTCCCACCGGCGGCGGTCCGGCGCGAGGGCCGAAAGGTCGAGCGGATCGTGGTCGGTCATGGATTTCCTCCTCTGACGCCAAGCAGTTCC
>CAMLLJ010000113.1 GCA_946480845.1 uncultured Gemmatimonadota bacterium | reverse complement strand
TCGACCGCGCCATGCACCTCGTGCTCCCCGACGGGCGGGTGGTGAGCGGCGGCGGAGCGGTGCGCGCTGTCGTGGAGTACCTCCCCGGCGGGCGCGCGCTGGCGCTCGTGCTGCGCGTTCCCGGGATGCCCTGGGCGCTCGACCGCGGCTACGCCTGGGTCGCCGCGCGCCGCCACCGGCTCGGCTGCAGCGAAGGGATGTGCGCGATCTAGGTTAGGTTTGGGGGAACAGGAGGCAGGAATGCAGACCCCAGACACCATCCGCAAGGCGCTCCGCCAGGTCAAGGATCCGGAGCTCAACCTCAACATCATGGACATCGGGCTGGTCTACGACGTCGCCGTGAGCGACGCCGGGGACGTGCACGTGCAGATGACCCTCACCTCGCCCGGTTGTCCCGCCGGCGCCGAGATCATCGGCGACGTGAAGAACGTGGTGGGGAACCTCGACGACGTGAAGTCGGTGGACGTCGAGCTGGTGTGGGAGCCCTACTGGACGCCGGACCGGATGGACCCGCGGGTCAAGACATTCATGGGGTTCTGAGGCCGGCGAGCAGCGCGTCGCCGACCGCTTCCACCTGCCACCGCCGCACGAACGGCACTTCCCGCAGCTCGTCGAGCGTCGCCGGCATCCGGCGCGCGATCGCCTCGAGCGTCCCGTTGGGGCAGAGGACCCCGGGCGCGAGGTCGAGGCGCGCGGCCTCGGCATTGCGCACGGCCTTGAGCCGCTCGAGCCGCGCGTCGAACTCGGGGTCGGCCGGACGCCGCGCCGGGCGCTCGATGCGCGGCAGTTCAGCTTCGGGGAGCCGGACGCCGCGCTGCACCGCCGCCAGGATCTCCACGCCACGCCGCTCGATCCCGTCCCGGCCGATCCCCGGCACCTTTGCCAGCGCGTCGAGGTCGGCCGGCGGGTCCTTCGCCATCACGAACATCGGCTCGTTGCCCATCACCCGGAACGCGGCGCGGTCGAGGCGCTTCGCCACCGAGTCGCGCCACTCGACCAGCTCGCGCAGGATCGCCATCTGCCGGGGACGGAGCGCCTTGGCGCCCTTCATCCGGAGCCAGGAGGGCTCGTCCTGGTCGGTCGGCGGCGCCCAGCGCACCCGCTCGAGCAGCGCGAACTCCTCCTCGGCCCAGCTCAGCCGGCCCATGCCGGCCAGGCGGTCGCGGAGGATGTCGCGAAGGGCAGGGAGGTAGTGCGTGTCGGAGGCGGCGTACTCGATCATCCCGGGCGAGAGCGGCCGCGCCGACCAGTCGGCTCGCTGGAACCGCTTGTCCACCTTGAGCCCGAAGTACTTCTCCAGCAGCGCCGCGAGCCCGATGCCCGGCTCATTGAGGAGCTGTGCGGCAATCCGGGTATCGAAGAGCCGCGCCGCCGAAAAACCGAACTCCCGCTCCAGCAGCCGCAGGTCGTAATCCGCATCGTGGAAGACGATCTCCACCGCCGGATCCGCCAGCAGCTCCCCGAACCGCGCCAGGTCCGTCGCCGCCAGCGGATCCACCACGACCGTAAGCCCGCGCGACGAGATCTGGAGCAGGTACACCCGGTCGAGGTACCGATGAAAGCTCGCCGCCTCGGTATCCACGGCGAGCAGCGGCTCCCCCGCGAGCTCGCCGAGGACCCGGTCCAGCTCTCGCTGTGAATTGATGACACGGAGGGATGAAGGAGAGACAGGCGTATTCACGCGAGGGAAGATAGCGGCGGGGCAATCCCCGGCCAAGAAATGCACAGTGAATGCGCCACTGTCGTTATCCTATGACAACACTAAGAAGACACAACGCAATGGCGCATGCCAGAATGACCCGCCAAGCTGACTGATATCCTGCAGGCTGAGTATTTTCGCGTTCCCGACCGTCCCGACCGTCCCGACCGTCCCGACCGTCCCGACCGTCCCGACCGTCCCGACTACTCCCTCGCCTTCCCCACCGCCTCCAGCCCCGCCGCGATCTCCTCCATCGCCTTCGCCAGCGTCTTGTAGAACTCCGCGTCCGGCTGCGGCGTCCCGCCCATCGCCGCGTCCATTTGGACCTTCCTGGCGAGCCGGGCGGCGTGGCGGATGTAGTCGGTGGCTGGCGGCATCGGCGTCTCCGGAATGGGTTGCCTCAATATGGCGCACCTCGCCGGTCGCCCGTACTATCCCAGCATGTCAGCCCTCGAGATCGACCTCACCGTCTACCCCGACGAGTGCGACGCCTTCGGCCACCTCAACCAGGCCTCCTTCCTCAGCCTCTTCGAGCGCGCCCGCTGGGAGATGCTGGCGCGCGGCCCCGGGATGGACGTGTTCACCCGCGCCGGCGTCTGGCCCGCAGTGCGGAAGACGGTGATCGACTACCACGCCGCCGCCTTTCCCGGCGACTCGCTCCGCTTCCAGCAGGCGCTCACCCATCACGGCCGCACCAGCTTCACCATGCGGCAGACCGCGCGGCGCGTGCGCGACGACGCGCTCATCGCCACCGCCGAGTTCGTCTTCGTCTGCATCGACCGGCAGGGGAAGCCGGTGCCGGTGCCGCCCGAGGTGAGCGGCTTCATGAGCGGCACGCCGGTGAGCGCCGAAGTGCGCCGGGTGACGGTGAACGGCGTGGCACTCGCGGTGGACACCGCGGGGGAGGGGCCGGCCCTGCTCTTCATCCACGGCTATCCGCTCGACCGCACCATGTGGCGCCACCAGATGGACCATCTCGGCGGCTTCCAGCGCATCGCGCCGGACCTCCGGGGCATGGGTCTCTCCGACGCGCCCGACCTGGGCTACAGCATGACGACCTACGCCGACGACCTCGCGGCGCTGCTCGACACGCTCGGCGTGGGCGACGTGGTGCTCTGCGGGCACTCGATGGGCGGCTACATCGCCTTCGAGTTCGTGCGGCGCTGGCGGCGACGGGTGCGCGCGCTGGTGCTGGTGGACACGCGCGCGGAGGCCGACTCGCCCGACGGGCGGAAGGCACGCGACGCGGCTGCCGCCGCCGCGCGCGAGCGCGGCGCGGTGGCGACGGCCGAGGCGATGCTGCCGAAGCTCTTCAGCGGGAAGGATGCGGCGGCAGTGGGCGCCGCCTGGCCGCGCGTCGAGGCGACGATCCTCGCCACCTCGGTGCCCGGCATGGCCGGCGCCCTCGCGGCGATGCGCGACCGACCCGACAGCACGCCGCTGCTCCCTCAGCTCGCGGGGCTGCCCGTGCTGGTGCTGGTGGGTGAGGACGACCGGCTGACGCCGGCCGACGGCGCGCGGGCGATGGCTGAGATGATTCCGGGAGCGCAGCTGCGCGTGCTGCCTGGGGTGGGTCACCTGCCGCCGGTCGAGGCACCCGCGGAGACCACGCGGGTGCTCGCCGAGTTTCTCAGCGCTGCGGGCGCCCCGGCGGATCGTCGCTCTTGAAGACGTCGGCGTTCTTCGCGATGTACGCCGTCAGGTTGGCCGGGACGTCCTCTTCGGGGAAGATCGCGGAGACGGGGCACTCCGGTTCGCAGGCGCCGCAGTCGATGCACTCGTCGGGGTGGATGTAGAGCTGGTCCTCCCCCTCGTAGATGCAGTCCACGGGACAGACATCCACGCAGGCCCGGTCCTTCACGCCGATGCAGGCCTCGGTGATCACGTACGGCATTTCGTACTCCCTCCGGGAGCGGCAGGCTTGAGGTTCGGGGGCCGGGCTCGCCGATATTTACGAAAGCAATCCGCAAACGCAAGGGGACACTTATCTTCCGCCCCATGCGTCGCCTTCTGCCCTTCGCCGTTCGCCCGCTGATCTTCGCCCTTCGCTTCCTGCTCTTCGCGTTCTTCTTCTCCGGCCTTGCCGCCCCCCTGTCCGCCCAGTCATGCCCCGCACCCCGCACCGCGCTCGTCCTCTCCGGCGGCGGCGCCAAGGGGCTCGCGCACATCGGCGTGCTCCGCGCACTCGACAGCCTGGGCATCCGCCCCGACCTCGTCGTCGGCGCGAGCATGGGCTCGGTGGTCGGCGCGATGTACGCGAGCGGCTACGGTGGCCGGGCGCTCGACAGCCTGGTGCGCCACATGCCGGTCGCCTCGCTCTTCCGCACCTTCGACCCGCGGGCGCCGCGCTCGCTCGGGCCGCTCCAGCCGCTCCTGGTCTGGGAGTTCGGCGAGCGCGGCTTCACGCTCCAGGGCGCGGCGGTGCGGGAGCCCGAGGCGAACGCGCTCCTCAACGCGGCGATGCTGCGGGGCAACCTGCTCGCGCGCGGCGATTTCGACCGGCTCCCCATCCCGCTCCGGGTGGTCGCCACCGATCTCGCCGACCGCGCGGCCGTGTCCATCGCCGCCGGCGACCTCGCCCGCGCGGTGCGCGCGAGCATCGCGATTCCGCTGGTCTTCGCGCCGGAGAAGATCGACGGGCGCTTCCTCGCCGACGGCGGCCTCTCGGCCAACGTGCCGGTCGAGATAGCACGCGCCTCCGGCGCGGAGCGGGTGATCGTCTCCGATGCCACCGAGCGCCAGCCGGAGGAGCAGAACCTCTATTCGCCGTTCGAGCTGGCCCAGCGCCTGCTCGGCTTCCTCTTCGAGCAGCCGCCCGCCGACCTGCGCGAGGGCGACGTGTACATCCGCCCCGATATCGAAGGCTACGAGAGTCTCGACTTCGCCCCGGAGCGGGTGGCCGAGCTGATCGCGCTCGGGCGCCGGGCGGCGGACACGCTGCTCCCGGCGGCCGCGTGCCGCACCATGCCGGCCGGCGATCGCGCGGATCCGGCTCCGGCTCCGGCCTCGACCGCCGCCGACCTGCCCGGCACCGTCGGCGCAGTCCGCACCGCATCGGAGGACGGCCCGATCTCCGGCCCCGAGCGCACCGAGATCGCGCGCGCGCTCGGGCTCGCGTCCGGCGATCCGCTCGATGCCGAGGCGCTGCGCACCCGGCTCCGCCGGCTGGGGACGTCCGAGCGCTACATCGCCGCGTGGCTCTATCCCACCGGGACCGGCAACACCGTGTCGTTCGCCATCGCGACCGCGCGCGCGCCCGAACGCATCGCCGCCCTGGGCCTCGCCTACGACAACGAGCTGGGCGGCCGCATGTGGCTCGGCGCGGTCGAGCGGATGCTGCCCGGCGGCATCGAAGGGAGCGTCGCGTTGCTGCTCGGCAACCTGCGCAAGGATGTGTCGCTCGGCATCCGCCGCGCGGCGCCGGCAGCCGGCACCGAGTTCGTGCCGGCGCTCACGCTGCGGCTCGGGCGCGAAAACCTCCGCCTCTTCGACGCGGGGGGCGAGGAGGCGGGACTGGCGCGGACGCGCGAGGCGCTCGTCTTCGGCGGCGTCGAGCGCGAGCTGGGCGAGGGCTGGTCGGCCGCGGCCGGCGGCATCTCGCACTGGTGGCGGAATCCCGACCTCACCACCGACCGCGCGCTCGGCGGCATCGCGCGGGTGAGCCGGGGCGCGCGCTCCGTGGATCACGAGCTCGACGCCGAGCTGGCGTGGACCGACCGCTACCGGCGGGGGACGCTGGTGCTCGACCCGGCACTTCGCGCCGGCCGCTTCCGCCTGCGCCCGCGCGCGCGGATCGGCTGGGGCGAGGACCTCCCCGCGCAGCTCACCATCCCGCTCGGCGGCGACGACGGCTTCCCCGGCCTGCATCTCGGCGAGCGCCGCGGCGACCGCGAGGCGATGGCCGCGCTGCAGCTCGCGTACCCTCTGATCGGGCCGGTGCTGCTCCAGGTCGAGGGCGCGGCCGGCCGTACCGCGCTCGGTGGCGACCTGCTGGGCGACGACGGCTGGCTGGCGGGAATCAGGGGCGGGATCGGCGCCGACACCCCGGTGGGGCCGCTGCGCTTCGAGTACGGCAGGTCCACCGGCGGCCGAAGCGCGGTGTTCGTGCGCCTCGGCCGCTGGTTCTAGCGGCTACGACGCCTTCTTGAGCGGCACCATGTCGAACGACTTGTTGATGATGAGCCACTCGCCCTTGATGTTGAGCAGGCTCATGTAGTCCACCACCAGGCGCTCGCCGCGCTCGGTCTCCAGCCGCGCGATCGCCGCATTGCCGGCGATGTCCACGCTGGCGATGCGCTTGACGGCGTTGTCCTGGCGCGGCTGTCCGGCCGCCTGCTTCTCCTGGCTGCGGATCCGCGCGATGAACTCGGGGATGGGGACGATGATGAGCGAGTCGCGCACGTAGATCATGTTGGCGCCGGGCGCGAAGGCGGTGGCCATGGTGTCGGCCTTGCCGCTGAAATAGCGGTTGAGCGTGGCGCGGATCGCGGCCTCGTCGGCGCGCTCGGAGCGGGCGGCGGAAGCGGACAGCGCGAGCGCAGCGCCCGCGAGGGCGACGATGGGGAGCCGGTATCTCATCTGGGGCCTCGGAGGTGGCAGGTCGGGAGTCGGGTCATCCCTTCCTGACGGGGGCGGCGGGAAATTGTTGCAGCCTGCCGGTCAACGGACGGGCGGCTCGATGGCGGCCCTCAGAGCAGCCCGGTCAGCGGCGTGGCGTAGGTGGCGGTGCGGAACTCAGGCGGGCCGTAGCGGCCCTGCATGCCGTGCAGGCGGTTCCACTCCTCGCGCAGGCAGAAGGGGTCGAGCCCATGGGGCCGGTCCACCGAGAGCACGCCGTCGAGGTGGTCGATCTCGTGCTGGAGCAGCTCGGCGCGGTCGCCCTCGAGGTCGTCCTCGTGCCACTCCCCCTTGAGGTCCTGGTAGCGGACCCGCACCCGGTAGGAGCGGGAGACCCGCACCAGCAGGTTGGGGAAGGAGAAGCACTCGTCCCACACGCTGAAGTCCTCGTTGCCGATGTCCACGATCTCCGGATTGATCAGCACCCAGGGCCGGTCCATCTCCACGTAGATCATCCGCACCGGCGCCCCGATCTGGGGTGCCGCGATGGCGCGTCCGCTGCCGAACCGGGACTGCCAGTCGCGCAGCGTCTCCCGCATGTCGTCCAGGATAACCCGCACGGCCGTGGAGCTGGGCTTCTCGATCGGCTCGCAGCGGGCCCGGAGGATCGGATCACCGAGGAGGCGGATGCGGTGGATGGTCATATCACCAATCTTGGGGATGCGGGGTGGGCTGACAAGAGTAACGAGCTCAAACGCGCGCTGCACGCAAAGTAGTAGTAAATGCTACGTCTAATAGTCTGCATGACTCCTGACTCCTGACCCTGAGCCCCAGCTTTGCAGCGCTTGATCCCCACAACCCAACCTTATCCAATTCGCACCAATTTAGTTTGACAATCCCGACATTTCCCCTTAGGATTCGCGCCATGAGTGCCCCCGCGCCGATCCGCACCGGCTCCACCGGAGACCGCCTCCCCGCCGCCTATCGCGGGCCGAGGGGTGAGGTGCTCCTCGAGCTGAAGCGGTCGGGGCGGCTCACCGCCAGGGAGCTGGGCGGCCGGCTCGGCCTTTCGCTCAATGCGGTGCGGCACCACCTGAAGGAGCTGGAGGCCGCCGGGCTCATCGCCTACGTGCGGCAGCCGCACGGGGTGGGCGCGCCGGTCTTCGCGTATCACCTCTCTGCCGCGGGCGAGGCGCTCTTCCCGCAGCGCTACAAGGAGACGCTCACGGCGCTGCTCGATCACGTCGTGGCGCGGGACGGCCGCGAGGCGGCCGTGGCGTTCCTGGCCGGCTACTACGACGACCTGGCCCGCCGCATCGCGCCGGAGCTCGAGGGCGCCTCGCCGTCCGAGCGGATGGCCATCGTGGCCCGCGTCCGCAATGACGACGGCTACATGGCGGAAGGCCAGGCCACCTTCTGCTGCGGCACGCTGACCGAGCACCATTGCGCCATCCGCGCGGTGTCGGAGCGCTTCCCCGAGATCTGCGCGGCCGAGGAGCGGTTCCTCGCCGACGTGCTCGGGGGGAAGGTCGAGCGGAAGCTCCACCTGCTGGGCGGAGATGCGGCCTGCCAGTACCAGGTCCGCTTCCCGCGCGAGCAGGCCACCGATTCACCGGAGAACGCATGACGTCCCCGTCGGTCGAAACGCTGGTCAACCGCGAGTACAAGTACGGCTTCGTCACCGACATCGAGGCCGACGTCGCGCCCAAGGGGCTGAACGAGGACATCGTCCGCCTCATCTCGGAGAAGAAGGGCGAGCCGGCGTGGCTGCTCGAGTGGCGGCTCAAGGCCTTCCGCGGCTGGCTCAGGATGAGCGAGCCGCACTGGCCCAACATCACCTACGCGCCGATCGACTACCAGGACCTGCGCTACTACTCGGCGCCCAAGACCGCCAAGCCCCTCGGCTCGCTCGACGAGGTGGACCCCAAGCTGCTCGAGACCTACGAGAAGCTGGGCATCCCGCTCAGCGAGCAGAAGATCCTCGCCGGCGTGGCCGTGGACGCGATCTTCGACTCGGTCTCGGTGGGCACCACCTACAAGGCCAAGCTCGCCGAGCAGGGGATCATCTTCTGCTCCTTCGGCGAGGCGGTGCGCGAGCATCCCGACCTGGTGCGCACCTACCTGGGCTCGGTGGTGCCCGCGTCGGACAACTTCTTCGCGGCGCTCAACTCGGCGGTCTTCAGCGACGGCTCCTTCGTGTTCATCCCGAAGGGCGTCAAGTGCCCGCTCGAGCTGTCCACCTACTTCCGCATCAACACGGCGGACACCGGCCAGTTCGAGCGCACCCTGATCGTGGCCGAAGAGGGCGCCTCGGTGAGCTACCTCGAGGGCTGCACCGCGCCCAAGCGCGACACCAACCAGCTGCATGCGGCGGTGGTGGAGCTGGTGGCGCTCGACGACGCCTCGATCAAGTACTCGACGGTGCAGAACTGGTACGCCGGCGACGAGCACGGCGTGGGCGGGATCTACAACTTCGTCACCAAGCGCGGCAAGGCGGCGCGCAACGCCAAGATCTCCTGGACCCAGGTGGAGACCGGCTCGGCCATCACCTGGAAGTACCCGAGCGTCATCCTCCAGGGCGACAACTCGGTGGGCGAGTTCTACTCGGTCGCCGTGGTGAACGGCCACCAGCAGGCCGACACCGGCACCAAGATGATCCACA
>CAMLLJ010000112.1 GCA_946480845.1 uncultured Gemmatimonadota bacterium | reverse complement strand
CCGCCGACTTCGCCGAGGCGCGCCGCGAGCTGGAGGAGCGGGGACGCACCGACCAGGCCGTCAGGGAAGGGTTCGGAGTCGGCGGACAGGTCGATTCCAGCAAGCTCGCCGCGATGGTCCGGACCGACTCGGCCAATGCGCGGTGGCTCGCGGACTACGTGGCGCGCCGGGGCTGGCCCACCACCGCCCAGGTCGGGAAGGAAGCCGTGAACGCGGCGTTCCTGATCGTGCAGCACGCCGTCCACGACACGGCCTTCATGCGCGCCATGCTGCCGCACATCGAGGAGAGCCGCCGGCGCGGGGACCTCGACGGCGGCGCCGTGGCGATGCTGACTGACCGGCTCGAGGTGAAGGCAGGCCGCCCCCAGGTGTACGGAACGCAGTTGTCGCTCCAGGGCGGCCGCTGGGTGCTCGACCCGATCGCGGATTCAGCCGGGGTAGATGAGCGCCGACGCCAGATGGGGATGCCGCCGCTCGCGGAATACCTGCGGCTGGTGGATTCCGTGATGGGAGCCCCGTAACTCGGCGAACAGCCCACCGACTGACAGGACGGGTTCACCGAAATTGCGGGATACTGCGCCTGCAGCTCGACTACACTGGGTCCAGGTCCGGAACTGCGAGTTTGCGGGCGATCGATCGCAGGATCCCCAAGTCAGGAGGAATCATGAAAGCCGCGGCGCTGGTCATGCTGTGCACCATGCTTGCCGGCACCGCGTGCGCCTCCGCCGGGACATTCAGCGGCCAGCCGCGGGCACTCCCGGCCACCGCGGTGGACAGTGCCCGCACGCTGGTCGGCGCGCTCGCCGAGCGAGAGCGCCTTCCCGGCCTGGCCATCACGGTCAGCGTCGGCGGAAACGACCGTGCCGCGGTCTGGCGTGAGGGATTTGGATTCGCCGACGCCGAGGCGCGCACTCCGGCCACCCCCGGCACCCGGTTCCGGATCGGCAGCGTTTCCAAGCTCCTGACGGCCATGGCCCTCATGCGCCTCTCGGACGGCGGTGCCATCGATCTCGATACGCCGATCGCGAAGCAGATGCCGGCTCTGGGGCCGCCGCTGCGCGACGTCACGCTCCGCCAGCTTGCCGGGCACCTGGCGGGCATCCGGCACTACCGGGGGAACGAGTTCCTGTCCAATGATCATTACGAGAGCCTGGCCGCCGCCGCCGGCGTCTATGCCGGCGATACGCTCGTCGCCGCGCCCGGAAGCAAGTATGCGTATTCGAGCTACGGTTACAATCTCATCGGCGCCGTGCTCGAATCCGTCCTCGGCATGCCGTTCCCTGAAGTAATTCGCCGCACGGTGACCGGGCCCCTGGAGATGCGCTCGACCGGGCCGGATCTCAAGGGAAAGCCGATCTCGCAGCGTGCCCGCACGTACCACCTCACCGCGGACGGGGCGGGGCTCGCGCCAGAGGATGACCTCAGCGGCCGCTGGCCGAGCGGCGGGTATCTTTCCTCGACCGACGATCTGGCCCGGCTCGGCCGTGCCGTCCTCAAGCCCGGATTCCTGACGCCGGCGTCACTCGCCGTGATGCTCACACCGCAACGACTCGCATCCGGCGAAGCGACGTCGGTGGGGATCGGGTGGCGGGTGAGCACCGATGCCCGCGGGCGCCGGTACCTGCATCACGGCGGGACGTCGAACGGGGGCGCTGCGTTCCTCCTGGTCTATCCCGAGGAGCAGCTCGTCGTCGCCATGGCGTCGAACGCCTTCGCGCGATGGGGAGAGCGCGACGCCCTCGCTGTCGCCGACATCTTTCTCGACTCGGGCCGATGATCCCGTCGGCGGACGTCGCCTCCTCGCGCTACATCTCCAATTCGCCGGCGACGAGCGTATCGAGCCGCTGATAGCTCGCTTCCATGCCGTCGGTCATGCCGGTCGAGATGGCCGCATCGCGCGCTTCCTTCGAGCCGAAGTCCATCACCGTGACCAGCGTGGTGATCCCGTTCTTCTCGGTGTAACTGGACCGGATCCTCGCGGGATTGTCCAACGGCATCGCGCTGTCGAAGCTGCCGGGATCGTAGTACTGGTCATACGAGAGCCGTGCCGGCTCGCTGACCTCGTTGAACGTGCCGAAGAAGCCGAACTCCTGGCCATCCTCGTCCGAGCGCCAGCGCCAGCGATACTTCCCGCCGATGCGGACGTCCATCTCGCACACCGGCATCGACCAGCCCGGATAGCCGAGCCACCGTCGCGCCAGGTCGGGCACCGTGTGGGCCTGCCAGACCAGCGTGCGCGGGGCGTGGAAGCTGCGCGTGACGCGGACCTCCGTGTCGCTCGGCAGCGTGACCTGGGCTGTGAATTTCTCCGCGGTTGTCATGGCCGTTTCCTTCCTTTGGGTTGCGTGTGGGGGGATCGGACCTTGCGGCGCTTGCGCCCTGATTGCGGCGGCCCGGCCTGCATCTGGTCGAGCAGTTCATCGAGCGCCTGGTACCGGCGCTCCCAGAACTTCCTGTAGTCGTCGAGCCAGGCGACGGCCTCCTGCATGGGGCCGGCTTCGATCCTGCGCGGCCGCCTGTTGGCATCCTGCCCGGTGGAGACCAGCCCTGCCGTCTCGAGCACCTTCAGGTGCTTCGAGATCGCCGGCTGGCTCATGTCGAAGGGCGCCGCCAGCTCCGCGACCGAGGCTTCACCCAGGGCAAGCCGCGCCATGATGGCGCGCCGGGTCGGGTCGGCCAGCGCGGCAAACGTCAGATCGAGGCGTTCGGAGGCCTGCATGGTTGCTGCTCCCTTATCGTCCATAACCTGTCAGTTATAATAACTAATCGGTTATGGACGTCAAGTCCCGCGAGGACGCTTGTGGCAGGCAGGGGAGAGGGCGGAGGGGCGCGAGTCACTGTATCATCAAACTGGCTCCCATCCGGCCACGATCATGTGCCTTGGCATCTATCTCGCGGCCGCTGCGCCGCTCGACACCATCGAGTGGGCGCCGGAGCGCCCCGCGTTCAACGTCGCCGGCCTGACCGAACGCGAGGACCCGGTCCGCCGCCACTTCAGCCAGCCGCACATCTACTACCTCGGCTCGCACAGCCGCTGCGGCTGCGGTTTCCAGGCCAACGGCGACCGCGATCCCGCCGCCGGCGAGCGCTCGCGCGCGTCCCTTGCCGCATACGTCGGCGCCGCGCGGCGCCTCGGGCCGGCCGAGCTGTTCGTGTGCTGGGAAGGCGACTACGCCGTGCCGCCCGAGCGCCGGCTTCGTCTCACGGCCGGGGAGCTCGAGGCCGACGCCGACTGGACCGAGGAGCTCACCTTCGTCGAGATCCTGGAGGCCGCCGCCCCGGCGATCCCTTAGACAAGCGGCATGTCCCAGTCCATCTTTGCGGACATGCCGACGCCCACCCCGCTGGTCCCTCCCTTCGATTCGGCGCGCGATCACGCTCTCGGCCCTCCCGACGCCGAAATGACGCTCGTCGAGTTCGGCAGCTACGCCTGCCCCCGCTGCCACGCCGTGCATGAAGTGGTCGAGGCACTGCGAAGCCGCTTCGGCGACCGGATGCGCTACGTCTTCCGTCACCTGCCCATCACCGGCAGCGATGCCGCCGTGCCGGCCGCGGTCCTGGCGGAGTACGCCGACGGGGCGGCCGGGCGGTTCTGGGACGTCCATGAAGCGCTGATGGAACGCGGGCCCGTGTTCGCCGAGGGCGACCTCGAGCAGATCGCCGCCGCCGCGGGGCTCCCGCGCGACCTCCCCGGCGGGCCCGTCGTGGAGGCCGCCGAAGCGCGCGTGCGCGACGATATCGACAGCGCGCGGGCGAGCGGTGTCCGGGTGACACCGACGTTCTTCATCAACGGCCGGCGCTACACCGGCGCCTGGGACGAGAGCTCGCTCGCCGACGCGATGCTCGGCTCGCTCGGCTACCGGGTACAGACGGCCGCGTTCGAGTTCGTGCGCTGGGGGCCGGCGTCGGGCCTGCTCCTCGCGCTCGCAACGCTCGCCGCGCTCGCGCTCAGCAACTCGCCGATCGGTCCCGAGTTCCTCGCCATGTGGGAGACGCCCGCCGGGATTCGCTGGGGCGAGTCCGCGCTCGTCCTCTCGCTGCTCGACTGGGTCAACCACGGGCTGCTCACGATCTTCTTCGTCGTCGTCGGGCTCGAGATCAAGCGGGAGTTCACCGTGGGCCACCTGGCGAGCATTCGCGCCGGCGCGCTGCCTGTGATCGCCGCCCTCGGGGGCATCGCGCTCCCGGCCATCATCTACGCGACGATCGCGCCGCCCGGGCTCAAGCACGGGTGGGGCATCCCGATCGGGACCGATACGGCGTTCGCGGTCGCGCTCATCGTGCTGCTGGGCGCGCGGGTGCCGGTCGAGCTGCGCGTCTTCCTCACGGCCGCCGTGATCATCGACGACATCGTGGCGATCCTGGTGATCGCCCTCTTCTACACCGGGGCGATCGACCTCCGCTTCCTGGCCGCCGCGGCCGTGGCCACGGCCGCGCTCGTCGGACTCAACCGGGCCGGAGTCTACCGACTGCTGCCCTACGCGCTGCTGGGCCTGCTCCTCTGGTTCCTGCTCCACGAGGCGGGGCTCCACGCGACGCTCGCGGGCGTGATCCTCGCCGTGCTCATTCCCACCCTGCCGCCGGCCAACCTGCGGGCGCTCATGGCGCAGGCGTCGGCCGTGATCCACCTGGAGGACAGCCACGCCGGCGAGGCGATGCGGACCGGCCCGTCCGAGCCGGCGCTGCATGCCCTCAATGCGATCCACGAGCGGATCGAGTCGCCCGCCGACCGGCTCCTCCGGAAGGTCGAGCCGTGGTCGAGCTACTTCGTGCTCCCGGTCTTCGCGCTGGCCAACGCGGGGGTGGTTCTGTCGCTCGGCGTGTTCGAGGGGCGGGGCGCCCTGACGCTGGCGATCGTGCTGGGGCTGGTCGTCGGGAAGCCGGTAGGGATCGTGCTGGCCGCGCGGCTCGCCGCCGCGACGGGCGCAGCCGACAAGCCGGAGGCCTATTCCTGGCGCCAGCTCTGGGGCGCCGGCGCGCTCGGCGGTATCGGATTCACCATGTCGCTCTTCATCGCCAGCGCGGCGTTCGCCGACCGCGGGGACTACGCGGCTGCCAAGATCGCGATCTTCCTCGCCTCGCTCACGGCCGCGGGCATCGGCGTGCTGATCCTGTGGCGCACCGGGGAGGCCGCCGTCGAGAAGGAGACATGACCCATGCGACGCACTGCGATCATCGGGCCGGGCCGCCGCGCACGATGACGAGCGGCAGCGCCGGACGGAGGTCGGTCCGCAAATCCTGCCCGCTGCCGTCCAGGTGCAGCTCGAGCAGCGGAGTGGCCCCAGACACCATCTCGATTCGTCCCGGCTTCAGCACCGCGAACGCCGAGGGCGCGTGGCCTGGTGGGCCGTGGACCCGGACCAGCGAGATCGTCCGGTCGCCGCGCGGATGCCGGAACTCCTCCGGGATGCGTTTCATGGCGCGGGCGATCCAGGTGGGCACGGCGGTGGCGGCGGGCACCACGAACAGGTCGGCGGCGAGCGAGTCCTCCGGTTGCAGGAGCAGCTCGTAGGCGCTGCCCTCCGGCAGCCATTGGGCGGGCTCGAGGCGGGCCGGCACGGGTAGTGGCGCCGTGTCGCCCGGCAGGCGCCGCATGCCCAACCCGAACGGGCTCCTGCCGTTCGACCGCCACGCCGAGGCTCGCTGGAACCACTCGAAGGTGGCCTGGTGGTCGGCATCCACGGGGACCGTGCTGTCCACCCAGATCAGCTCGAGATAGGCATTCTCGAACATCGCGGAGACCGACGCCGTCCCCTGGCCCTCGTGGCGCCTGGGCTCCGCCGCGACGGTGAGGCCGGCACGCCGCAGTGCGTCGATGCCCGCCGCCCCTCCCGGCTCCACGACGATGTAGGCGTGGTCCAGCTCGACGTGGGGCTGGCGTGCGGCTGTCGATACGAGGCAGGTGAGGAGGGCGATGACTGCGGGGCGGCGTGACATGGGGCACTCTGGGCCGGCGATGCACCCAAGATGCGGTTCGGCGCGGCGTCACGCCATGATCCCCGCCACGCGACTCGACGTCCGCCCGCGCCGCCGCTATCGTCCAGCAACCACTTCTTCCACCGGGGACCGCATCGCATGAAACTCACCGGCATTTTCGCCGCCGCGACTACTCCGTTCGACCCTGCGACCGGCGATGTGGACGTTGCCGGCTTCCGCCGGAACGCCCAGTTCCTCCTCGACGCGCCGCTCGCGGGGCTGGTGCTGTTCGGGTCCACCGGGGAAGGGGTGCTGGTGGGCGGGGACGAGCGAGGGGGCATCCTGGACGCGGCACGGGAGCTGGCCGGTGACCGGCTGGTGCTGGTGGGCACCGGCGCCGAGTCCACGCGCGCATCCATCCGGCTCGCGCGCGACGCGGCGGCTGCGGGCGCCGACGCGGTGCTGGTGCAGCCTCCCGGATTCTTCCGCTCGCTGATGACGCCGGACGCGCTCTTCGCGCACTACACCACCGTGGCCGACGCATCGCCCGTCCCCGTCGTGCTCTACCAGGTGCCGCCGCCGTTCCGGTCGGTGGATCTCGACCTGCCGCTGATCGCGCGGCTGGCGGAGCATGCGAACATCGTCGGGGTCAAGGATTCGACCGGCGACCTCGGCGCACTGGCCCAGCTCGCCGGGATCGGCGGCGGCTTCTCGGCGATCGTGGGGACCGCGATGGTGCTGCTGGACGCGCTCGGCGCGGGCGCGTCGGCCGGCATCCTGGCGCTCGCCGCATTCGCGCCGCACGAGTGCACCGAGGTTCATCGTCGCTGGCAGTCGGGAGAACGCGAGGAGGCGGCGCTGCTGCAGGCGGAGGCGGCCCGGCTCCATCGAGCGGTGGTGGCCCAGTACAGCGTGCCCGGCGTGAAGGCTGCGCTCGACATCCTCGGCATGGCGGGCGGGCCGCCGCGCCCGCCACTCCGGCCGCTGGGCGCCGCCGAGCGGGGGAAGATCGAGGAGGCGCTGGGGGTCAGGCGGCTGGCGGAGGCGCCGCCGTCGCGAGCTTGAGGCCCACGATTCCGGCGAGAATGAGGCCGATGCAGATCAGCCGCATGGCCGTCGCGGGCTCCCTGAAGAGGACGATGCCGAGCACCGCGGTGCCGACAGTCCCGATGCCGGTCCAGACGGCGTAGGCCGTGCCCAGCGGCAGCGTGCGGAGCGCCACGCCGAGCAGGCCCATGCTCACCACCAGCGCCGCGCCGGTGGCGACTGTGGGCCAGGGGCGGGTGAAGCCGTCGGTGTACTTGAGGCCCACCGCCCAGCCGATCTCCATGATGCCGGCAACCACGAGGACGATCCACGCCATTCCGCGCTCCTCTGAGGAAGTAATGCCATTGCGGGCGACGGGTACCTTCTGGCTGGTCCTCGCGGCTGCGGTTGCCTGCGGTCCGCGCGGACCGGGTGCCAATGTCGAGCAGCGCGATCCGGAGTTCCGGGGTTCCGATGCAGGGCTCGATAGCGCGCGTCCGGATTCGCTCCCCTACCGGATCGTGTCCCCCGCGCCCGGCGACGAGTGGCACGAAGGCGGCACCTACGTGATCCGCTGGATCGCCCCGAGGGCAGGGGAGGTCAACGTCGCCGCCGCCGTGGGCGGCAAGGACCGGGGCCACCTCGCGATGCGCCTGCCGGCCGGCACCGACTCGCTCCGCTGGACCGTGCCGGAAGGATTCGTCAGCGGCTTCGGCCCCGAGCGTTCCGATGAGGTGCGCATCAGGATCGAGAGCGCCGATGATCCGGCAGTCGGCATCACCAGCGAGCCGTTCGCCGTATCCCGAAGACTCCCGCCGCCATGAGCAGCACTCCCAGTACCGCCCAGGCGGCCGATGGACCCTGAACGGGCTCGCATTCGGCGAAGCACCGTCGTTTCGATCCGCAACGGCGCAGGCAGCGCCTTGAACGCCGGCACCGGCACGCCACGAAGCTCAGGGTTCGGGGTTAGTATACATGCCATGTTCCGCCGTCCGGGTTCCTCCCGAATTGCTGTCTTCGCAGCGGCCTTCCTGATCCTGAGCGTGCCCGCCACCGCCTGCGCCCAGCACCCCGCCCACACGGGCGCGCACGCGCCCGTCGCGATCCCTGAAGGCGCAAGCTACACCGTTGCGGACGTCGAGTTCATGCAGGGAATGATTGCCCACCACGCGCAGGCCATCCACATGTCGCGCATGGCCGAGGCACGCAAGGCCGATCCGCGGCTGGTGCGATTGGCGGAGAAGATCGGCCAGTCGCAGGTGGCGGAGATCGCCATCATGCAGGACTGGCTGGTCCGGAACGGCCAGGTGGCGCCCGACACGTCGTCCTGGCGCACGATGCAGATGGCCGGCATGCTGACGCCCGCCCAGCTCGATTCGCTCGAGGCCGCCGCCGGCCCCGCGTTCGACCACGCGTACCTCACCATGATGATCCAGCATCACGAGGGCGCGCTCGACATGGTCGAGGCGCTGTTCGCGGTGCCCGGTGCCGGCCAGGACGTGGACGTGAACGTGTTCGCCAACGATGTCGTTGCCGTCCAGACCGCCGAGATCGGTGCCATGCGCCGCATGCTGTCCGAGTTGTCAGACTAGGCAGTCCTTCGTCACCTCACCCGGAGCTGCTCCTGATGCACGCTGCACGCAGGTTCTTCGCGCTCGCCGCATCGCTCCTCGTCCTCCCGTCGCTCCTGGCCGCGCAGACCTATCCGAGCAAGGACGACCCCCGCTCACCGCTCAAGCCCGGGCGCCTTGACGCGGGCGTCGCGTCGGACAACCTGCGCCTCGTTTCGTTCTCGCAGAAGCCGGCGGTGCTCGACACGGCGCGCGGCCTCACCTTCATCAATTCCGACCTGGCGTTCCGCGGCCACTACGTCTACCAGGGCAACTTCGCCGGTTTCACCATCTGGGACGTGAGCGACGCGGCGAAGCCGAAGGTCGTCTCGGCCGTTTCCTGCATTACGTCGCAGGGCGACCCGACCATCTGGGGCAACTTGCTCTTCCTCTCGGCCGAGGGACGCGGCAACCGGAACGACTGCGCCAAGGGCGGGGTGGAGAACCCCAGCGACCACATGG
>CAMLLJ010000111.1 GCA_946480845.1 uncultured Gemmatimonadota bacterium | reverse complement strand
TGGGCGGCAACTTCCAGCAGCACCAGGGCGTCGAGTTCAACAATCCGGACGGCACCCCGGTGCTCGCCATCGGCGGCGGCACCGTGGCGTGGGCCGGCCCCGCGGAGCGCGGCGCCCTGACCGTGGCGATCCGCCACGACAGCGTGATCGCCTCCGACAGCGGCACGCGGTACCTCTACTCGGTGTACTACCACAACAGCGCGCTGCGCACCGAGGTCGGCCGGCGCGTGTCGGCGGGCGACACGATCGCGCTGGTGGGCCACACCGGGCGCGCGACCAACGATCACCTGCATCTCGAGGTGCACGCGTCGCCGGTGGATTCCGTGGGCGTCATCGTGGACTCGCTCCAGCGCTTTCCGCCGTTCACCACCAATCCCGAGCTCTGGATCGACATGCCGGCCGGCACCGGACTCGTCGCCGGACAGGTCTGGGACTCGGCGGGCGCCGCGGTCCCGGGTGCGCGCATCTACGGTCTCCGGAAGGCGGAGCCGCGCGAAACGCCGTACTCGTTCGCCGAGACCTATCGTGATCGCGGGCATCCGCATCCGCTTTATGGCGAGCACTTCGCCGTCGGCAGCGTGCCCGCAGGCGACTACGTCGTCGGCGTGAGCATTGACGGCCGGAAGGTCTGGCGGCGGGTGCGCGTGGCGGAAGGCAAGGTGAGCTGGGTCGTGTTCCGCAATTGACCGGCGGGCATCCATGTTCATCGAGCTGACCGACCACCTGCGCTGCGTCGAGGACCACGACGAGCGGTACCTCGTGCTCCTGCCCGGCGCCATGGCGGACCGGTCGGTGCGCACCGGCGAGCTCGGGTGTCCCGTCTGCAACCGGCTTTATCACGTCGCCGACGGGATCGTCGATTTCGGCGGCGGCTCCGCGGATGAGCCGCCGCAGTCCGCACTCGATGCCGACGGCGTGCTGGCGCTGACGGGGCTCAGCGGCGCGGGCGGCTATCTCGCGCTGGTCGGCGGCGTGGCGCGGTCGCACGAGGGCATCGGCGAGAGCCTGCCCGGCGTCGGGCTGGTGGGGATCAACCCGCCGCGGTCGCTTCGCGACACGCCGAACTTCAGCATCCTGCGTGGCGGCAGGATCCCGCTCCGATCCAGCTCGATGCGCGGCGTGGTGCTGGGCCCCGGGTTCGGAAGCGACCCGCACTGGGTGGGCGAGGCGATGCGGGTGACCCTGCCGGGGCTGCGCGTGGTGGGGGAGGGACGGGAGCCTGCGCTCGACGACCTCGAGCTGCTGGCGAGTGCGGGCGGATGCTGGGTCGCCTCGAAGACGCGCAACCGGGCCTGACGCCGGCCCGGTCGAGGCTCGCACTCGCCGCCGCCCTGGCCGCATGCGCTCTCGCGGCGTGCTCGGGCGAGCTGGCGCGCGCCCTGGATCCGGCCACACCGCGCGAGCAGCACCTGGAATCCCTGCGCGGTGCCGGCCTGGCGGGCACCGCGCTCTTCCGCCGCTGGGACGAGGCCGGCGAGCGGGCCGTCGCCGGGGCGCCGCTGCTCGAGACGCCGTTCGAGGAGACCGGCTATCTCGCGCCCGAGCGGCCCGACGCGCGAGGCTTCCGCTTCGTGGTGCGGCGGGGCCAGCGCGCCATCGCCTCGTTCTCGCTCGAGGGCGTCGATGCCGGGCCGCTGTTCGCCGACCTCTATCGGATCCAGGATTCCGCGCCGCCCCACCGGATCGAAAGCGCCGACAGCGGCGCCATGACCCTCGAGACCGAGATCCGCCGCGACGGCGTCGTGGTGCTCCGGCTCCAGCCCGCCCTGCTCGCCGGTGGGCGCTACCGGGTGCGCGTGCACCTCTCGCCGGCGCTCGGCTTTCCGGTCGGCGGCGCGGCGCAGGACGCCGTCCGGAGCCGCTTCGGCGCCGAGCGCGACGCCGGCCGGCGCAGCCATGAAGGGATCGACATCTTCGCGCCGCGCGGCACGCCGGTGCTGGCGGCCGCGCGCGGCGTCGCGACCTGGGTCGGCGAGAACCGGCTGGGCGGCACCGTCATCATGATCCGCGACGAGCTCCGGCGCGAGGGCCACTACTACGCCCATCTCGATACCCAGCTCGTGCGCGAGGGCGAGCCGGTCGAGCGGGGCGACACGATCGGCCTGGTCGGCAACACCGGGAACGCGCGCACCACGCCGCCCCACCTGCACTTCGGCATCTACCAGCGGGGGGCGGTGGATCCGTGGCCGTACGTCGCGGCGCCGGACAGCGTGCCGGAACCGGTGCAGGTCGTACCCGAACCGTTCGGCGGGTGGATCCGGACCGGCCGCGGAGGCGCGTCGCTCGCCCCCGCACCGAACGCGGAGCCGGTGGACACGCTCGAGGCGCGCACCGTGGCCCGGGTGCTCGGCGGGAATGCTGCCTGGTACCGGGTGCGGCTGCCGGATGGCACCGAAGGCTACCTGCCCGCGTCCCGGACGGAGTCGCTGGCCTCGCTCGGGCGCATCCCGCGTGCGGCGCTGCTGCGTGAGGCGCCCGAGTCTGCGGCCGTGGTCGTGGTGTCGCCGGGAGAGGAGGAGCGGGCGGAGGTGGTGGGACGGTTCGGGGCGTTCGACCTGGTCCAGCTCGATGGCGGGACGACCGCCTGGCTCGTGCGCTAGTCGCGCGGCGCCGCCCCCGCCGGCTCCTCGGCGTAGAGCGCGTCGATCTCCTTCTCGTACCGCTTCTCCACCACCCGGCGGCGCACCGACATCTTGGGCGTCAGCTCGCCGCCCTCGATGCTGAACTCGGTGGGCAGCAGGAGGAGCTTCTTGGGGATCTCGAAGTGCGCGAGGTCCCGCAGCGTCTTCTTCACCTCGCGGTCCAGCTTCTCCTTCACCTGGGGCAGGTCGAGCAGCGCGGCGTTGCCGTCGGCGGCGATGCCCTTGTGCGTGGCCCAGGCGCGCAGCTGCCCGAAGTCGGGCACCACGAGCATGATGGGGAAGCGCCGCTTGTCCCCGAGCATGACGGCGCTGGACACGAACTTGCTCGACTTGGCCAGCTCCTCGATCGGCTGCGGAGCGATGTTCTTGCCGCCGGCCGTCACGATCAGGTCCTTCTTGCGGTCGGTGATGCTGAGGTACCCCTCGGCATCGAGCATCCCGATGTCCCCCGTGTGGAACCAGCCGTCCGCGTCAATCGCCGCGGCGGTGTCCTCGGGCTTGTTGTAGTACCCCTTCATCACGTGCGGGCCGCGGGTCAGGATCTCGCCGTCCTCGGCGATCTTCACCTCGACCCCCGGCAGCACCTTGCCCACCGTGCCGAGCCGCGTCCTGCCGGGGCCGTTCACGGCGATGACCGGGGACGTTTCCGTGAGCCCGTACCCCTCGAGGATCGGCAGCCCGGCGGCGAAGAAGAACTTCGCGATCTCGGGCGAGAGCGGGGCGCCGCCCGACACGAAGAAGCGGAGCCGGCCGCCCACGCGCGCGTGCAGCTTCGAGAACACCAGGGCGCGGGCGATCCGGTGCTGCATTGCGAGGAGCGGCGGCACCGGCCTCCCGGCGAGGGTGAGCTCCACCCACCGCTCGCCATTCCGGCGCGCCCAGGTGAAGATCGCGCGCTTCACCGCCGACCCCGACATCGCCCCCTCGAGCACCCGGCCGTAGATCTTCTCGAACAGGCGCGGCACGGACAGCACCACGGTCGGGCGCCGCTCCAGCATCTCGGCCGCGACCGCGTCGATGCTGCTCGCGTAGTTGATGAGGGTGCCGGCCAGCATCATGCAGTAGTGGCCAGCCATCCGCTCGAAGATGTGCGAGAGCGGCAGGAACGAAAGGCACTCGTCGTCCGGGGTGAGCGGCAGGATTCTGATGCCGGCCACCACGTTGGTGGTGATGTTCCGGTGGGTGAGCATCACGCCCTTCGGCTCGCCCGTGGTCCCCGAGGTGTAGATCTGGGTGGCGAGGTCGTCGGGGACCACGCGCAGCGCCTCCGCCCTCCACGCCGCGGCGCGCCCGTCCAGCCGGCGGCCCCGCTCGAGCACCGACTCGAACGACAGCACGTCCCCGCCGGCAAGCGCGGCATCGAACGCGATGACGTGCCGGAGCGCCGGCAGGCGGGACCGCCCGGCCTGTGCCTTCTCCAGCAGCTCGCGGCTGGAGACGAAGACGGCGACGGAATTGGAGTCCCGCAGGATGTACTCGACCTGCTTCGCGGGCAGCGTGGGGTAGATCGGCACATCGGCGCAGCGCGCGGTGAGGCAGGCGTAGTCCGTGATCGCCCACTCCGGCCGGTTCTCCGAGATGATCGCGACCCGGTCGCCCGGCCGGACGCCAAGATCGGCGAGGCCGAGGCTCAGCGCCTGCACCCGGGAGAGGAGCTCCTGGTAGCCCATCTCCCGCCAGGTCCCGTCCTGCTTCCAGCGCAGCACGACCGGGCGCGCGCCGAACCGATCGAGCGACGAGAAGAAGAGCTCGTTGAGCGTCGTGGGGTCGGGCGGCGAGCCGGTCACTGGAAGTTGACCGTGAACCGCCGCCCGGAGCCGGGGACCAGCGCGCCGCTCCGCTTGACGACCCGCACCTCGACGAGGACCGTGGCCGGGGTGGGTTGCCCCGCGATGCGGCTCAGGGTGACCGGCGTGACGGGGAACCCGTCGGCGCCGCTCAGCACCGTCGCCGTGACGCCCGAGCCGGTGAGCTCGACGGTGCGCGCCGCCGGATCGGCGAACACCGGATCCACGATCGTGTAGAGCAGCTCCCGTCCCGCGACGCCGATGAATCCGCTCACGTCCTCGTCACTCCGCGCCGCGACCCGGGCGGCCAGCGGTGCCGAGACCCCGGCGCCGGCCTCCACCACGATCGGGGCAGCGGGCACTTCGACCGTATCCGCGCCCGCGATCACGGTGAGCGAAATCAGGTCCGATGCCAGCGTGCTCTCGACGGCCTGCACCCGGCCGAGGGTGCCCGGCGTGAGGCCCGTGACCCGGCCCGTGGCGGCCTCAATGAAGACGTTGGCGGGGTCAGCGGTGCGCCAGGTGATGGCCGCGGCGATGCTGTCGCCGTTCCGGTCCAGGCCGCGCGCGGAGAGCTGGATGGTGTCGCCGACTTCGACCACGGGAGGGACGGGGGGACGGATTTCGAGCGACACCACACCGTCGCTGCCCGCCGTGACGTCGCTGCAGGCGGCGGCCAGGCCGACGAGGACTGCGCCGAGCGCCCGGCGCCCCGGCCCGGGCCGGGAGCACCGCGCGGCTGGCGTCACGTCGTCTCCTGCGCCGGGGTGGTCGCGATGTCGCGCAGGGCCGTCTCCGCGTGGCGCACCCAGCGCTCGCCATCCGGGCCCTTGGGCGGGCGCGAAAGGAAGGCGCGAAGGTGCTCCGCGGCCTGCTGCGTCTCGTTGCGCTTGATGAGGAGGAAGGCGAGCCCGTAGTGCGCACCGCCGAGCGTGTCGTCGATCTCCAGCGCGCGCCGGTAGTGGCGGATCGCCTCGTCCGGCCGGTCGGTCTTGGTGAACGCGATCGCCATGTTGAGCAGGATCCGCGGGTCGGTCGGGTTGTCACGGTAGGCCAGCCGGTACGACGTCAGGGCGGCCTCATACTCCCCCTGCCGCTCCAGCGCGAGTCCCTCGTTGAGGTAGTCGAGCCGCTGCGGCCGCGGAGTATCGGCGGGTTGCCTGCCCGTGAGGCGTTGCCAGAAACTCATCGGCGTACGTGGATTCCCCGCGCGGAAGGTCAAGGGAATGCTTGAGATAGCACTGGTCAGCCTAAGATAGTCCTCGGCCGGACACGCCGCAACGCACGTTGCCGCGCCGCCAGGCGGACGGTAGCTTCAGGCCATGAGACGAACCATCTCCGATGTGCCGCACGGCGTGATGGAGGTCAACTGGCTCCTTTTCGGGGAGCTGTGCCGCGCGCTCGCCCTCAGGGTGGCGCACGACTACATGCCGGAAGTGGTCCTCGGGGTGGCCAAGGCGGGCGTCATCCCGGGCGTCGTCGTCGCGTCCATCATGCAGTGCGAGTTCGCCTCGATGGTCGTCACCCGGACCACCGAGGACGCCGACCCGGTCCTGGTGTCCGGGCCGCCGTCCACCATTCGCGGGCGCCGGGTGCTGATCGTGGACGAGACCTGCAACACCGGCTCGACCATGCGGCTCGCCCTCAGCGAGGTGCAGGCGCTCAAGCCGGCCGAGGTGCGCACCGCGGTCTCGATCAAGACCGGGAAGTACGCCCCGGACTACCACGCCTTCGAGACCGAGAGCTTCATCATCCTCCCCTGGGACCGCGAGATCATCCAGGACGGCGAGCTCATAGTCCGTCCCGACTACGCCGCCCGGCTCGGCTGACAACCTTCCGGGGCGTCGCCCCATCCAAGTCTCCGGTCCCCTCTTTCGGAGCGCATATGTCCGTTCGCACCCTCGCCATCGCTGCTGCAGCCCTCCTCGCCGCCGCCCCGCTCGCCGCTCAGGGCACGCGCTATTCGCTGGACGGCGGCGATGTCGCCATCTACAACATCGCCGGCCAGGTGCGGGTGGAGCCGGGAAGCGGCTCGAGCGTCGTGGCGGAAGTGTCGCTGCTCGGGCCGGACGCCGGCAAGCTCCGGGTCGAGGAGAACGGCGCGCGGCTCACGGTGGTGTACCCGTCCGACCGCATCGTCTACGCCCCGCTCGGCCGCCACTCGGAGACGAACCTGCACATCAACCGCGACGGCACCTTCTCGGACGGGTGGGACCGGCGGGGGCGGCAGGTTCTGGTGACGGGTGACGGCGACGGGCTCGAGGCTCACGCCGACCTCAGGGTCCTGGTCCCGGCGGGCCGCACCGTCGCGGTCTATCTCGCCGTCGGCCGGCTGACGGCCTCCAACGTGAACGGCCGGCTGACACTCGATGTGGCGAGCGCCGACGTCGATGTCTCGGGGACCCGCGGCTCGCTCAACCTCGATCTCGGGTCGGGGAACGTGAGTGTCACCAACGCCGAGGGGGACCTGGTCCTGGACACCGGCTCCGGCGACGTGACGATCTCGGACATTCGCGGCACCCGGCTGGAGCTCGACACCGGCTCGGGCTCGATCACCGGCACCGGCATCAGCGCCGACCGCGTGGTCCTCGATGCCGGGTCCGGCGACATCCGGCTCAACGGCGTCGCCTCGCGCGATCTCTCCCTCGACACCGGCAGCGGCGAGGTCGAGATCGAGCTCACCACCGACGTCGACCGCCTCGTCCTCGACAGCGGCTCGGGCGACGTGACCGTCCGCGCGCCGGCCAACCTGGGCGCCCGGGTCGACATCGAGACGGGTTCGGGGCGGGTGAGCGGAAACCTGATCAGCGGGCTGCTGAACCGGAATGACGACGAGGATGATGACCACGTGTCCGGCACCATCGGCGACGGCGACGGCACGATCACGGTGGATACGGGCAGCGGAGATGTGAGCTTCGTGTCGCGCTAGCGGCAGCGCGGGGCGGTGGCCGCTGCTACCGCCCCGCGAGCCCCAAGGCCTCGCTGTACCCCATGCCCTGGGCCATCCGGTCGTACAATGTCGCCATCGTGTCCGGCGACCCTCCGAGGAACCGGCAGCGCTGGTCTCCCCGGGATCGGCACTCCACCTCCATCACCGCCACGGTGTCACCCGACATCCTCCCCAGGAAGTCGGCGAGCAGCCCGCAGGAGAGGTGGCACGACGGATAGGTGGCCCCCGAGGCGTCCGCCGCCTCGGCCCAGTCGGTCGAGTCGAGCGCGAGCACCGCGTCGCCCAGACGGTCCACGGCGAGCGATCCCCAGCCGGTTTCCGAGAAGAACCGCGAGAGCATCTCTCCGAGGTGGTCTGCGTCGAGCGTACCGGGCTCGCCCACGCCTGCCGTCCGGCCCAGCCATGCGGCGTAGGTGGAGTACAGCTCCTCCCCGCCGGCGAAGCCCGCTTCCTGGAGGTAGGTGGCCGCCTGCAGGCCGGTATCGCGCTCGAGGCTCTCGCGGAGCTGGCGCAGGGCGCGGCGGCCGAGCCCCACACAGTGGTTCGAGGAAAGCAGCGCGGAAGTCGTCATGGGATCACGGGTTCGGGTCGGGGTAGAGGGGAATGTATCACGCCCGGGACGATTGCGCGTCGGGCCCGGTGCGGCGCACCAGCTCGGCCTCGTCGATGATCTCGATCCCGAGGGTCCGCGCCTTTTCCAGCTTGCTGCCCGCGTCGTCGCCGGCGACGACCGCGTCGGTCTTCCGGCTCACGCTGCCGGCGACGCGCCCGCCGGCCCGCTCGATCAGCGCCGTGGCATCCGAGCGGGACAGCGACGGGAGCGTGCCGGTGAGGACGTAGGTCCGGCCGGCCAGCGGCCCCGAATCGTCTTGCGCGCTCGGCTCCGTGAAATCGAGGCCCGCCTTGCGCAGCCGCTCGACCAGCTCGCGGTTGCGGCCCTCGGCGAAGAACCCGGCGACCGCCTGCGCGATGACCGGCCCGATCCCGTTGACCTCCGCGATGGCGGCCTCGGGGGCTTCCTTGAGCCGGTCCATGGTGCCGAACCGCCGCGCCAGCAGCTGTGCCACCGTCTTGCCGACGTGGCGGATGCCCAGGCCGAAGAGCAGGAGCGAGAGCGGCTGGGCGCGCGAGGCCTCGATGGCCCGCACCAGCTGCTCGGCGGACTGCTTCGCGAAGCGGTCCAGCTCCACCAGTGCCTCGGCGCGCAGCTCGTACAGGTCGGCCACGTCGCGGATGAGCCCGGCCGAGAGCAGCTGGCGCACCCGCTCGTATCCCAGGCCGCGGATGTCCATCGCCTCGCGGCCCGCGAAGTGCACGATGCCCTCCAGCACGCGGGCAGGGCAGGAGACGTTCGGGCAGTAGCGCATCGCCTCGCCCTCGGGCCGCTCGACCGGGGTGCCGCAGGCGGGACAGGCGTCGGGCATGACGAAGGGCGCTTCGCCGCCGGTGCGCTTCGCCGGCAGCGGGGCGACGATCTGCGGAATGACCTCGCCCGCGCGGATCACCTCGACCCAGTCGCCGGCGCGGATGTCCTTCTGGGCGATCAGCTCCTCGTTGTGCAGCGTGGCGGCGGAGACGATGACCCCGCTCACCTCGACCGGCTCGAGCTCGGCGTAGGGATTGAGCGCGCCGGTGCGGCC
>CAMLLJ010000110.1 GCA_946480845.1 uncultured Gemmatimonadota bacterium | reverse complement strand
CCGGAGCCCCAGGCGCGCGATGTCGCCGCGGCGCTCCGGCGCGAGGCCGCCGATCCCGCCGATCTGGATGGCGATCGAGGAGAAGTTGGCGAAGCCGAGCAGCGCGTAGGTCAGGATGATCGCGCTGCGGGGCTCGAGCGCCACACCGGAAGAGAGGTCGCTCGCGAACTGCGCGTAGGCCACGAACTCGTTGAGCGTCGTCTTCACCCCGATGAGGCCGCCGACGTAGGCGGTGTCCTGCCAGGGCGTGCCCATGACCCAGGCCAGCGGCCGGAGCAGGAAGCCGAGCATCCCCTGCAGGCTGAGCTCGGGATAGCCGAACAGCCCGCCGGCCCAGCCCAGCCCGAAGTTGAGCAGCGCCACCAGCGCCACGAACGCCATCAGCATGGCGGCGACGTTGATGGCGAGCTGCACGCCCTGCGCCGCGCCGCCCGCCGCCGCCTCGATGACGTTGGAATCGGTCTTCTCGACCTCCATGTGCAGCGTGCCGCGCGTCACCGGCTCGTCCACTTCCGGCCGGATGATCTTGGAGAGGTACAGGCCGGCGGGTGCGTTCATCACGCTCGCCGCCAGCAGGTGGCTCGCGATGCCCGGGAACCAGCCGGACAGCATGCCGACGTAGGCGGCCATGACGCCGCCCGCCACCGTCGCGAAGCCGCCCACCATCACCGTCATCAGCTCCGACTGGGTGAACGTCTTCACGAACGGCTTGATGAGCAGTGGTGCTTCGGTCTGGCCGAGGAAGATGTTGCCCGAAGCCGAGAGGGTCTCGGCGCCGGAAGTGCGCAGTGTCTTCTGCATCACCCAGGCGATGCCCTTCACGATCAGCTGCATGATGTTGAGGTAGTACAGCACCGACATCAGCGCGGAGAAGAAGATGATCGTGGGCAGCACGTTGAAGGCGAAGTACGCGCCGGTGTTGGCGACGTAGCCGGCCGTGGTATCGAGCGCGCCGCCCGCGCCGGGCGTCCCCACCGGCACGTTCGACTGGACGAGGTTGCCGAAGACGAACCGCGCGCCCTGCTCCTGGAAGCTGAGGAGCCCGGTGATCGCGCGGCCGACGACGTCGAAGAAGGCGCGCCCCGGCCCGGTCTTGAGCACGATCAGCCCGAACAGCGCCTGCAGCCCGAGCCCGGTGGCCACCAGCCGCCAGTCGATCCGGCGCCGGTTGTAGCTCATCGCCACCGCCAGCCCGATCATCACCGCGATGCCCAGCACCCCGACCAGGCGCGCCGCGAGCGGCGTGTCCAGCCCGGCGCGCGCGGCTTCCAGCCGCTGGGCTGCGGTGAGCAGCGTGTCCGGTGCCGCCTGCAGCGTGTCGGCCCCGGCCTGGAGCAGCAGGAGCGCGGCGGTCACAGGCTCTCCAGCTCCGCGGCGATCTCCGCGGCGAATGCCCGGCGTTCCGGCCACGGCAGGAACGCGCTCTCGAAGCCGTTCACGATCATCCGGTCGATCTCCTCTCGCGTGAAGCCGAGCTCGGTGTGGGCCAGCCAGTATTCGCCGCTGAGCGTGACGCCGCTCATCAGCCAGTTGTCCGTCGAGAGGGTCACGTTCAGGCCGGCATCGAAGTACGCGCGCACCGGGTGCGCCGACGCGCTGGGGACGGCGCGGGTCTGGACGTTGCTCGTGATGTTGGTTTCGATGGCGATGCGATGATCCCGAATGTAGTCATGCAGCACGGGATCCTCGTAGAGGCGGGTGCCGTGGCCGATCCGGTGGGCGTGGCAGCGCAGCACGGCCTCGGCGATCGAGCCGGCGCCGGCCGCCTCGCCGGCGTGCACCGTCACCGCGAGCCCGCCGTCCACCGCCGCGTCGAAGGCGGCCTGGTGCGCGGTGGCCGGGCGGCCCGCTTCGCCGCCCGCCAGGTCGAAGGCGACGACTCCCTTCCCCCGAAAGGTCGCCGCGTGCCGCGCCAGCTCCAGCGAGCGGGCCGGGTCGTAGTGCCGGAGCGAGCAGACGATGGCGCGCGCGCCGATGCCGAAGTCCGCCTCGCCGCGGGCGAGACCGCGGAGCTCGGCCTCGACCACGTCGTCGAGGGTGAGCCCGCCGCGGCAGCTCAGCGACGGACAGTAGCGCACTTCCATGTAGCGCACGCCGTCCGCGGCCGCGTCCTGGCACATCTCCCAGGCCACGCGCTCGATCGCGTCGGGCGTCTGCAGCAGCGCGATGGTGAGCTCGAACCGCGCCAGGTAGGCCTCGAGGTCGGTCACGTCGTCGGCGACCATGAGCCGCCCCAGCTCGCCCGGGTCCCGGCTCGGCAGCTCGACGCGCGCGGCGGCCGCGAGGTCGATCATGGTCCGGGGCCGGAGCGAGCCGTCGAGGTGCACGTGCAGCTCCGCCTTGGGAAGGCGGCGCAGCAGCTCAGGCGTCAGCATCGGGCCCGTCCGCCCGGGCCCGGCCCGGCACGGCGCGCAGGATGGTGCCCGGGCCGAGGCGGGCGTCGAGCGGGACGGCGATGCCCCGCGCGTCGGTCACGTAGCCGTCACCCCCCTCGATCCGCGCCGCGAGCGCGGGATCGAAGGCGCGGAGCGCGTCGGTGACGGCGCCGCCCGCCGGAGCGTCCACGCCCCGCTCGTTCACGAAGACGCGCACGGTCATCGCGGCACCCGCGTCATCCGCGGCTCGGGAGCAGCCGTCACCGGCTGGCGCTGGGCCGCGAGGTATTCGACCAGGATATCGAGGTCCACGCCCACGCTCCGGCCCGCGAAGGGCACGAACATCGTGTAGCCGCTCCCGCCCCCCGCCATGAAGTCGTTGACGGCCACCCGGTAGGTGCCGTCGTCGCGGATGGGGCGCCCATTGTCGAGGGTGGCCTCGAGCAGCCGGCGGCCCCCGGGGCGCGCGCGGTCGTAACGGACCCGCGCCCCCGAGATGTGCGCGCTCACGCCGTCGGGCTCGATCGCGTGCTCGAGCGCGGCGCGCACGACCCGGCCGGGCACCGTGAGCACGACGATCGTGTTGGCGAACGGCTGCAGCTCGAAGAGGTCCCGGTAGGTGACCGGCCCGGCCGGCAGGCCGGCGCCGCGGATCCCCCCGTTGTTCATGATTGCGATGTCTGCTCGCGCAGCCGCGCGCTGGGCATCGGCGATCAGGTTGCCGAGCGGATACTGGCCCTCCCCGCCGGCCTTCGGCAGCGACTCCGCGAGCCGGGCGACCGCCCGCGCGCCGAGGGAATCGGCGAGCCGGGAGTAGCCGGCCACGAGCGAGTCGAGCGCGGGATCGCCGCCGCCGGTGTCGGCCCAGGGGTCGAGCAGCGCGATGCGCGACGTGTCGGCCTCGCCCGCGGCGGGCAGGTCGAGCACCCCGACCGCCGAGCTGCTGCTGCGCGCCTGCACGATGGGGATGCCGTTGACCACCGCCTCGACCGGCTGGTGCGTATGCCCGGCCACGATCGCGTCCACCGACCCGGCGGGAAGTGCCCGTGCCAGCGCGATGACGTCGCCCTCGCAGGTGGCCTGGCAGCGCGCGCCGGCGTGGGCCACGATCACCACCGCGTCGGGCTCGGAGGCGCGGGCGCTGTCGAGCGCGTCGCGGATCGACTCGGCGCCGGCCCGGAAGACGAGCCCCCGCACGTGCTCCGCCCGGACGATGCTCTTGGTCTCCGGCGACATGTAGCCGATCACGGCCACGCGCATGCCGCGGTTCTCGACGATCGCATGCGACTTCACCCAGCCCGGCCGCCGGCCAGTAACGGAGTCGAAGACGTTGGCGCCGAGCCACGGATACTTCGCTTCGGCCATGCGGGCCCGGAGGGTGTCGGGCGACCAGTCGAGGTCGTGGTTGCCGATGGCGGCCGCGTCGAGGCCGACGGCGTTGAGCGCCGCCACGGTCGAGCGGCCGTACGAGAGGTTCGAGACCAGGGTCCCCTGCATCTGGTCGCCGCCATCGAGGCGCAGGGTGGGACAGTCGCAGTCGGCCTCGAGCGAGTCCATCAGCCGGTCAATGGCCACGATGCCGCCAACGGCCCTGCCCTTTGACCAGGAGCGGACCGCGGGCTGGAGCGCACCGTGCAGGTCGCTGGTGGCGAGGATGCGGAGCCGCACCGGCTGCATCCGCGCGCGCAGCTCGTCCGCGGCCTTCGCCGGGACGATCCGCCAGCTGGTGTCGGCGAACGCCGCGGGGTCGATGCGCCCGAGCCGGCGCACTTCGTCCACCAGCAGGTCGCGGATGTTCTCCTGGCGGTCGTAGATCACCGGTGCGTCCTGCAGCATCGCGTAGCCGCCGCCACCGCCCTGGCGATAGTTGTTGACCGCCATCGTGAAGGTGTCGGCCGGCGCGACGGGGCGCCCGCCAACCTCGAGCCGGGTGATACGGCTCCCGACGGGGCGCGAAAGGTCGATGGTGTAGCGCGCGCCCGCGACCATGTCGAAGTTGTACCCGGGGACCGCGGGATCGGGCTCGGCGCGGCCGGACGCATCGAGCCGGTAGTAGCGGGCGCTGTGCTCGAGGAACGCCTTGAGCTGCGCCCCGGTGATCCGGACGGCCTTGAGGGTGTTCTCGTAGGGGTAGATCCCGGCCACGTCGGCGAGCCGGACCGGGCCGCGGCGGAACCCGCCGCGCGCCGGGTAGGCGGCGACGGCCGACAGCTGCGCGCCGGTCTGCCGCAGCTGCACGGAATGGATGAACCCCATGATCGGCGTGGGCTCGATGCGGCTCAGCGTCGTCGGCATCGCCGCGAGGGCCTCGCCGAGCGGCTGGCGGGTCCAGGCGACGACGCTGTCGTGCGCGCCTTCGAGGAGCGCCACCATCCGCGGCGCCGGCGTCACGGCGGCCAGCGGGACCAGGTCGGCGCGCCAGCGCACCGGGGCCCAGCGCCCGCGCCGGCGCACCAGGTCCACGTGCATGACGGAGACACTCTGCGCCCACTGCCTGGGCTGCACGAAGTGCACGCCGCCGATCACCGTGTCGCGGATCTCGCGGTGGGAGTGTCCCACCACGACCAGGTCCGGCCTCCGCCTGAGCGCCGCAAGCCGCGCCGCCACGTTCTCGGCGCCCACGCGCGCGGTATCGTAGCTGGACTCCCCGTCGAGGCCGCTGTGGATGAGCACGACGACGAGGTCCGACCGGCGCCGGAGCTGCTCGAGCACCGGTCCCGCACTCCGCTCGATCGGCGCCACCCGGGCCGCGCCGGCGACGTTGGCCCGGTCCCACACCATGACGCCCGGGGTGGTGAGCCCGGTGACGCCGACCCGCACGCCGCCGCGCTCGAGCACGGCCGAGGACGGCAGCATCAGGGTGTCTCGCGGAAGGCCGCGGATGTTGGCGCTGAGGTACCGGAAGCGGGCGGTGGCGAATGCCCGCCGGAGCGCAGGCATGCCCCAGTTGAACTCGTGATTGCCCGGGGTCGCGACGTCGTAGCCCACGGCATTCATGGCCCGGATGACCGGGTTGGTGTCGCGCGGGGCCTCGCGGGCGAAGTAGGCCGCGAAGGGGTCTCCCTGGATCAGGTCGCCGGCATCCGCCACGATCACCTGGCCCGGGTAGGCGGCACGCAGCGAATCGACGACCGTCGCCACGCGCGCGAGCCCCCCGGCGAACGGCCGGTCGGCGATGTAGTCCCACCCGTAGGCGCGACCGTGAACATCCGTGGTGGAGACGATGACGACGTGCGCGGTATCCTGGGGGCCAAGGGCGAGCGCCCCGGCCAGCAGCAGCGAGACGAGCATAGGCGCCCAATATAGCCCGCCTTGCGTATATGCGCGAAGGCGAATATAAGTTCTTCCCCATATGCACGGGTCCGCCGCCACCGAGCTCCTCGTCACCGTCGCCGAGCCCACCCGGCTGCGCATCATCAACTGCCTCGCGGCGGCCCCGCTCTTCGTGTCCGACCTCCAGACGGTGCTCGAGCTGCCCCAGCCGACCGTCTCCCGCCACCTCCAGGTCCTGCGCAAGGCGGAGCTGGTGCGGGACACGCCGATCGCCCAGTTCGTCCTCTACCGCCTGCGCCGCGCCCAGGGGGCTCAGGGCCGCCTGCTCGCGGCAATCCTCGAGGCGATGCACGCCGACCCGGCGCTCCGGAGCGAGCGCGAACAGGCCGCGGAACGGAGCCGGGCACACACCGATGCTCGGGCGCAGGCCCCTGACGGCACGGGACCCGGCCGGGGACGGAGGTCCTCATGAGCCAGCGGGTGCTGGTCGTGGACGACGAGCCCGACATCACCGCCCTGGTGGCCTACCATCTCGCCAAGGCGGGCTACCGCGTGTCCACCGCGGCCAACGGGTCCGACGCGCTGCGCGCCGCGCGCGAGGAACGTCCCGATGTGGTGGTGCTCGACCTCATGCTGCCGGGGGCCTCGGGCTACGAAGTGCTGCAGGAGCTGCGGCGGATGGACGAGACCAGGCAGGTGGGCGTCATCCTGCTCACCTCACGCCGCGACGAGGCCGACCGGATCCGGGGCCTCTCCCTGGGCGCCGACGATTACCTGACCAAGCCGTTCTCGCCGGCGGAGCTCGCGCTCCGCGTCGCCGCCCTGCTCCGGCGGCTGTCCGCGCCCGCCGTCGAGGGCGGCTCGACGCTCACGGCCGGCGGCATCACCATCGACCGCTCGGCGCACCGCGTCACGCTCCACGGCGAGGAGCTGCCGCTCACGGCCACCGAGTACCGGCTGCTGCTGACGCTGGTCGAGCGCCGGGGCCGGGTGCAGTCGCGGCCGCAGCTCCTGGAGACGGTCTGGGAGGCACAGCCCGACATCCAGACGCGCACGGTGGACATGCACGTGCAGCGGCTCCGGACCAAGCTCGGCAGCGAGGGCGACATGATCGAGACGGTGCGCGGGTTCGGCTACCGCTTTGCCGGTCCAGAGCGCGAGGGCCGCGGGCGATGACCTTCGCGCGCCGGGTCGTCATCGCGACTGTCCTGGTCCTCCTCGTGGCCCTCGGCACGCTGGTGTGGGTGGCAGGCCGTGCCCTCAGCCGGTCGCTGGAGGACAACATCGCGCACGTGCTCGAGCGCGAGGCCCGCCTGGTCGCGGCGGCGCTGCCGGCGGACGCCGGCGCGTGGCAGGATGCGGTGCGCCGGTTCTCCGAGCGGACCGGCAACCGGATCACCGTGGTGGACCGGGAGGGTCGCGTGGTGGCGGACAGCGACTTTCCTCCGGGGGCGCTGCCGCCCATCGAGAACCACCGGGAGCGGGAAGAGATCGCTGCGGCGCTCGCCGGGGGGACCGGCCGCGCGGTCCGCGCCAGCAGCACCGTGGATCGCGACCTGATGTATGTCGCAGTGCCGGGCGGGCCCGGTGTCGTGCGCGCCGCCGAGGACCTGTCGCGGGTCAAGCAGGTCGGCCGCCAGGCGCTCGGCGCCATCCTGCTCTCGGCCCTGCTGGCGCTCGCGGTAGGCGCCGCCGCAGCCGGGATCACTGCGCGCTCGGTCGGCCGCCCGCTCACGGCGCTGGCCGGCGCGGCGCGGGCGATCGCGGCGGGCGCACCGCCCCGCTTCCCCCGCTCGGGCGTGTCCGAGCTCGATGCACTGGTGCGCGCGCTCCGGGAGATGCACCAGCAGCTCGGGGCCCGGTTCGCCGAGCTGCGGCAGGAGAAGGCCGAATCCGCGGCGCTGGTGGAGGCGATGGTCGAAGGGGTGATCGCCGCGGACGCACGCGGGAAAGTCACCACCGCCAATCCGGCGGCGCGCTCCCTCCTCGGGTACGATGGCGACGAGCCGCTGCCCGACCTGCGCGAGCTGTTCCGCGCGAGGCCGGCACGCGAGCTGGTGGACGCCGCGCTTGCCGGTGGCGCCGAGGACGCGCGCACCATCGAGATGGACGACCGCACCGTGCTCGCCACCGCCCGTGGCGTCCCGGCCGGCGGGGCCGTGCTGGTGCTGCACGACGTCACCGAGCTCCGCAAGCTGGAGGCGGTCCGCCGCGACTTCGTCGCCAACCTGTCGCACGAGCTGCGCACGCCGCTGACCTCGATCTGCGGCTATGCGGAGACGCTGCTCACCGACCGGCCGGATGACCTCACCACGCGGCGCTTCCTCGAGACCATCCTGTCGAACGGGCGGCGGATGCAGCGGCTGGTGGACGACCTGCTCGATCTGTCCCGCATCGAGTCGGGGCGCTGGCAGCCGGTGCCGGTGGCGCTCGACCCCGCGGCGGCCGCGCGCGAGGTGTGGGGGAGTCTCGGTGACCGGACCGGCAGGCGCTCGGTCGAGTTCGCCATCGACGCGGCGCCGGACGCCCTCGAGCTGCGCGCCGATCCCGACGCGCTCCGGCAGGTCCTCACCAACCTCCTCGACAACTCGCTCCGGCACACGCCGCCCGGCGGCACCATCACCTGCCGCATCCGGCGTGAGGATGGCGGCATCGCGCTGAGCGTGCGGGACACGGGCACCGGGATCGCGCGCGAGCACCTGCCCCGCATCTTCGAGCGCTTCTACCGCGCCGACGCCTCGCGCTCGCGCGATGCCGGCGGCACCGGCCTCGGGCTCGCGATCGTGAAGCACCTCGTCGAGGGGCACGGTGGCCGCGTCTCCGCGGAGAGCGAGTGCGGAGCCGGGACGGCGGTCACCTGCTGGTTCCCGGCCTAGTCCTCGCGCGGGTCTTCCTCACCCTTGGCGTGACCGCCTTCGGGGGGCCGGCGGCGCACATCGCGATGATGGAGCACGAGGTCGTGCGGCGGCGCGGCTGGCTCACGCGCGAGCAGTTCCTCGATTTCGTCGGCGCCGCCAACCTGCTCCCCGGACCGAATTCCACCGAGCTGGCGCTGCACGTCGGGCGCGAGCGCGGCGGCTGGCGCGGCATGCTGATCGCGGGCACGGCATTCATCCTTCCGTCGGCCCTCCTCGTCGGACTGCTCGCCTGGGTCTATGTCCGCTTCGGATCGCTGCCGGAAGCCACCGGCGTGCTCCATGGCGTCAAGCCCGTCGTCATCGCCATCATGCTGCAGGCGCTCTGGCGGCTGGGGCGCACGGCCGTGCGGTCGGTTGCGCTCGCCGCCATCGGGCTCGCGGTCGCGGTGGCGGCGGCGCTCGGCGCGGGCGAGCTGCTGCTGCTCGCGGCCGCCGGGATCGCGGCAGCGGTGGCGCACCGCGGCATCCGCGGAAGCCCGCTGCCGCTGCTGCTGCTCGT